>NZ_CP046266.1:1173269-1476153 GCF_009720625.1 Metabacillus sediminilitoris | reverse complement strand
TTTGTATTTCTTGTAAACCACGAATGCCCAAATCAGTCATATTGACGATATAAACAAAAAGACTCCATATACTTAGTAATATTAATACTTTCCGATTGAATATTATGATCAGAAAGCGATAAAATAAATTGTTTTTAAGATTAGTAGAATGCTTTTTTATCGCTGCATATGATAAATAAAAAACTAAAGGGATCATAAATGTCGGACCAGCTCTAAAAATCTTAAAAAGCCATAAAATAAGTTCTTCCGAAAAAGTCCCTTTCAAATATAAAACGGCAATATCTAATTGCCAACAACTAATTGAAAGCATATATAGAAGTAAAGGAACAGCCAGTTCAGAACCTCTATAAATCTTCACTACAGAAATCGCTAATACGATAGGAATAATTCCAATAATAGCGATTAAAAATGCTATGATCAACTTTATGTCACCTACTATGTTGGTATCTTTTTATATATGCACAAGCATTATTGCCGCCATGACCATGATTTGTTATGGCTACTTCATTTACCTCTTGAAACAACGTTTCTGTTACAATATTCATCGCTTCAAAGCCTTGTTTTTTTGTACGGATCGTTGGAGGAATGAATCCATGTTTTATACTAATCAAAGATGAAATAACTTGCAATACTCCGATTGCTCCATATGGATTCCCAATCATACCTTTAATGGAAGTATATGGTACATGATGATTAAATAATTCGTTTGAACAACGTTCCTCTATTCTATCATTCACTTGTATGCCCAATGCCTGACTATTAATAAAATCCGGCTTTCTTTCTCTAATGACTTCTTTTAAAGCACGGACCATTTGATCTCCCGATTCATCAATAGAATAAATAGAAACCCCATCATTATTTGAGACGACATTCTCTATTTCACCTAATATAGTAGCATTTCTATTTAATGCTGTTTCTTCTCTCTCTAAAATGATCATGCCAGAACCTTCTGAAATAGCAAATCCTTTACTATTTTGATTAAATGGTGCTGCACCGTCATCTAAGCCTTGATTCATTGCGATTGACTTTGTTTTTGCAAAACCATATGTAGCCATTTTGTTTACAAGACTATCTGTACCGCCGACAATAGCCACATCAATCATACCACTCTTTAAATAAACCATGGCATCCTGAATCGCTTCTAAACTTGACGTGCATCCAGTTGAGATTGTTTTCGTCATTCCTTTAATCCCTAAATCGTAAGTTATTGCAGCAGTAATACTATGATAATTAGAGTAATGTGAAAAAGTAATCGGGATATTTCTATAATGTTCTTGATTTACATGAATAATAGACTCCTGGAATACCTTTTCACCTATTGCACCTACTGAAATCCCCATAAAAAGACCTGTTTTTTCATGTGACAGATTAAGCAAACCAGCTTGATTTAATGCTTCCCTTCCAGCAGCCATTCCGAGCAGTGAAGCCCTCGGTAATCGTTTATACTTTTTATCAAACTCAAATTCTTCTAAACCTTCATCGATATACCCAATAATTGTTTTCTCACCATCGGGTGAAAGATTTGTTACAGCTTTTAAACAACAAACCCCATCTTTTAAATTATGCATGAATTGTTGAACACTATTTGTTTTCGGGACTTTTACCCCATAACCAGTTACAACTATTTTATCTTCCAATTCTACCACCCTAATCTCTTAAGCTGTTTCTGATGAATTATATACTAATTATATAGAAGGTTGTATTTTGTCACAGTAAATTTTTATTGAGAAAAATTTATATATGTATCTAATGAATGATTTTTTTTAACTTCTTCGTTGTTAAGACCATTCCCCATGGAGTTGTTACCATCCATGACCATTAATTTTTGATAAATGATGAGCTTTTGATCTAACTCTTGACTTACTTTCAAAACCTCTCCATTTGAATAAATACTAGTGTCTTTCCCTATTATGTATAAATACTCCCGTAAGGACTGTATTTCTTTTATTAATTGAAGCTGATTCATGGTAACCTCCAAATTAACACTATTAACCATTAGATTATACCATCAACAAATTAATTTTTACTGTTTCTTACATTTATTTTTTCGCGATTTTCTTTCATTCGACATTGAGATCATATCCATCAGAAAATAAAGGAGACCAAGAGAAAATCTCATGGCCTAAATTCATCAATAGCTATTTCATTGTTATTGATGAAATTTTTATTATTATCATTAAGATTAATATTTTCTCAACTAAGAGAAAAATTCTACAAATTTACTCTATTTTCATTTCTTTTAGTCCAATCAATAACGCCTCTGTAGCAACATCTAATTCTCTTAAATAATTGTCTATATTACTTCTATTTCCACTATTCACTAGACGGATGACTTCTTTCGAAAGTGTATGAACCTTTTTTATGTGGTTCATATACTTTCGCTATTAGTTCATGAGAAGGATTCGAACGTTTTATCTCTTCTAAGTATTTACCGAGTGTACAAGATGTATGTTCCCCAATACTATGTTCATCCAATTTTACAAAGCCACATACTACATTATAGGCTTTCCACTTCCATAATAAATGTTCAGCAGCTACTGGGATTAACATTTGATTCCCCTTAAAATCTTTAAAATATGGAAGTGCTTTATTTCATAGTTTTTCCGCTAAAGTACTAATTGTATAAATTCCTTGACCTGTTTTCATACAAACTTCTCTTAACGCTAGTGTCTGATAGTTGATTTCACTTATTCTTGCTGTTACTTCTTCTGTTGTTGCAGATTGTTGCTCCACATTCGCAGATATACTTTCGAATACAGAACCAATACCTTCCAATGAATCATCCATCTGATCCATGGAAACGACTGCTTGATTAATATGTTCCTTTCCTTTCGTAAACACATGGACAGCTTCAGTAATCGATTCTTCAGAAACACCTTCTCTAAGCTTCCTTACCATATCTCGAATAAAGTTCGCGGAATCTTTTGTGTTTTCTGCCAGTTTCTTTATTTCCTTAGCTACAACTGCAAAACCCCTGCCTGCTTCTCCGGATCTGGCTGCTTCAATACTAGCATTTAATGATAATAGATTCGTCTGCTCTGCCACTTCGTTAATTATATTAACAACTGTATCAATCTCTTTAGTGCCATCAACAACCTTCTGCATTTTATCCTGAACGATCTTAATCTCATCAAATGACTTATTTATATATTTAAACGCTTCATTTATCGTCTCAATAGACCCTGTCGATATAGATACCGCTTCATTTGTTGTGTTTAAAGAAGTTTGTACATATGTGGCTATTTCTTCAATTGTATCGCTCATCTCTTCACTGCTAGCAGCCACTTCTTCTACTGAGCTTTGCAAAATAATGCTATCTACCATATCTTTCACATAATCCATATGTGTAACAAATTCAATTAATTCACTATTCAAGAGAAACTGTTCTCTTACTTGAGTATTCTTTAATTCTAAAACTTTATTAATCATTTTTTCCAGTTCAGTATTTCCTGGTAAATATGCATTACCAGATATTCCATAGTTTTCATTCATTGATAAACTTTTTCTAATTCATCAATTAATTGCTTTGTATAAGCTTCCTCATTATTTTCTGCCTTTTTCTTCGTTAATATCCCCATTGCATTGCGATGAATAAATGTAATTGCATTAATAGAGCGTTTTCATTTTAAGTAATAAGCTTCATTTTTATCCTAGCATTGTAATCACTTACAAAATTGATCAAAATAACAGCAAAAGTATTAGTTTGGTTAATAAACAAATTAATCTTAAGTAGTAGAATAGCACCACAATTCCTATCAGTCAATCATTTCTTTTAATGGTTATTTATGTATTAATATAAAAAATGGCTATAAGACCAATTTTTTCTTTTTACACTTCATCTAAATGGTCATATAATAAGGAAACGAATGATAACTAATCTGAGGAGTGTGGGACAGTGGCCAAAACAAAAGCAAAAAAAATGCGCGAAAAGCAGGTCCGCGAAGGAAAAATGGATGTCACAATCAGACGTGGAAGCTGGGGAGAACTCAATCCGTGTAGCCGTCAAACGAAATCAAAAAAAGAAGTATTAAAACGCATGGATAAAAAACACCGAAAGAACCATTCTCTAACTAGCTATGATGAGAATGGTTCTTTTACGTTTTAAGGATATGATCACGTGAATACTTCGATTTTTAAACCCAATAAAGCTGATAACAGTGAGGACAAGTGCAATGACTGTTAAAGTGGAAACCTACGTAAAATCCATTAACTCCAAGGGAAGCTTCGGAAAATGCCCAAATGGTGATAGTTTACCGACCCGCTCAGGAAATTGAAATAATCCACCTATATATTGACTACGAATGAAAAAGTTAAATAAATCCATGTCAAACCAGTTTGTTTTGGTGCAAGACTGACAAGCTGTACAGCTAAACTGATCATTACCCACATTGCCGGCAAATAATCGAAATGTACCAAAATCAATCTCCCATTTAAAACAGACGACCGGACAGATCCTAGACCGATTGCAACAAGTAACGACATCATAAATCTGGCCGCAATAGATACAATCAAATAACTTCCTATTACTTGCATGAGTGATACGACACGACGTTTAAAAATTCAGTACGATTCTTTTTCTCTTCACCTCTAAGCTTGAACATGACCATTAAAGGCGGAATCTCCTCGATTTTTCCTATAATTGAAGAAATTACGAAGATTTTATTTTATGTGATATCGGAAATAGGGATGACGAATAGGAACGATTATATAATACACAATTAAGCGCAATCCATAAAATGGTTGCGCTTAATGATGTACAATACTATTTATATTTCTTTCTAGCGATTATTCTTTGACAAATTCTTTTGTACTTCTAACCGTATCAATCGGACGTACTAATTTTTCAATGACTTCACGTTTTGGTTCTAAAAACGGAGGTAAAGATAATTTTTCACCAAGTGTTTCATATGGTTCATCTCCCATAAATCCTGGTCCATCTGTTGCAAATTCAAATAAAATTTGCGGTGCTACTCTAGCATATAAAGATTCGAAAAAGTGGCGATTCACATAGCCAGAAGTCTGGAATCCAAAGCTTTCTATACGTTTTGTCCATTCATCCAACACATCTCTGTCCTCCACACGGAATGCTGTATGATGGACTGTACCGAAGCCTTGACGCGCTTGAGGTAAAATCGTATTATATTCGACAACTACTTGAGCACCATTACCACCTTCACCAACTTCAAATAAATGAAATGAACCCTCTTTCGCAATTTCTTTAAATAACAATACCTTTTCCATCATTTCTTTAAAATAATCAAATTCTGCAATACGAATAAAAATTGGTCCTAGTCCAGTGATTGCATATTCTAATGGAATAGGCCCGTTTTGCCAAGGTTTCCCTGATGCAACACCCTCATTGTTTTCATCAGATATTAATTGATACTGCTGATCATCAAAATCAACAAAAGAAAGTGTTTTTTTACCAAATTGTTCTTTAATACCTGTATGGTTGACTTCTAATCGATCAAATCGTTTTTCCCAATATTCGATAGCTGCATCACTTGGTACACGGAAGGAAGTTTTAAAAATCTCGTTTGTTCCATGTACTCCTTTCGGAATGCCTGGAAAGTCAAAGAAAGTCATATCTGTACCTGCACTTCCTGTGTCATCCGCAAAAAACAAGTGATATGTTTGTATATCGTCCTGGTTAACAGTCTTTTTCACTAAGCGCATACCTAAAACATATGTGAAAAATTCATAGTTCTTTTCTGCACTACTTGTGATCGCTGTAACGTGGTGAATTCCTTTTAAATGGTTCATTTATCCTTCCTCCATTCGAGTATCTATTAATAAAATGTGTTGATTTCAATGTCAAATATACTCTTTTTTGTACGATTTTAATAAAATATCTCTGATTAAGATATTTTGAATTCAAACTAAATTTACCACAAGTATTTTAACCTGTCAATTTGTTAAGAAAGTCATAGCTTTATGAAAAATCAGTATGCAAATGAAAAATAGTGCCTTTTTAGGTGATGATTTGCTAAACTATGATGAGACAACTTTTCTAAATAGAAAGGGGAATTCCAATGGATGCGAGAGAAATTCACGTAAAAATAGACGACTTAAAAATGGAATATATCAAAGTTCAAGGGGATATTGAAAAACTGGAATCAACAGGACATTCAATTGAAAAATTAGATGCAAAGCTAGCAGAAATTGAAAATGAATTAATGCGATACCGTGCTATGCTCTAATATACCTTTGTATTTCTATTTAAATTTTAAATAGTGCCAGGGATTCCCTGACACTATTTTTTATTACTTCATATCAATTATTAATTTTCTTGCAGGATGCTTTTTCCTTTTCTTTGTCGAGAAACAATAAGAGCTACTGCTCCTCCTGCAACAATAACGATTAATCCAATTAATACTAGGTTATACGATGCTGTAGCAGTATTTGGCAGCTTATATCCTGCTTCTGGTGCTGAAAATGTTTCAATCGTATCTTCTGAAGTAATTTCAAACACTGCATAAGAACTAAAGTGGTCAGTAGTTGCTGTTACACGACCATCGTTATACGTACCGCCAATGACTTCCCATTTTTTTGTTTCTTCATTGTAATAATATACTTTTACATTTTTACTATTTTTAACATTTCCCTTTACAACGAATTCCATCGTCATTTCTTGGTCAAATTGATGATATTCAACCTCGTTAGACGTAATTGTAAAATCATATACTCCACTTAGGGCATTATGAATATCCTTTATACGCTCAATTTGAATTGTTGCGTTACCATCAGGTAAATTCGCTGATGGTATTGATAGTTTCATATCTTTGTTTACTACCTGCAATACTAACTCTTTTTCTTTCGCAGTCGCAATCTGCTCGCTTGTAAGATTTAGTTCAAATTCATGTGCATTTCCAACATTTATAACCAACGTTCCATTATTTTTAATGGATTGCAGATCATTTGTGTTAATCAATGCTTTTCCAGCTTTAACTTTAACTTTGATTTCTTTTTTGATTACTTCTTGATCATTATTGCTGTTATTGCCGTTATTGCCGTTGTTTCCGTTGTTTCCGTTGTTGCCATTGTTTCCGTTATTGCCATTGTTTCCGTTATTTCCGTTATTTCCGTTATTTCCGTTATTGTTATCATCTGGATTTTCTATAGGTGTTGGTGCTGAGACAATGCGACCTTCTATTTTAGGTACAATTGTTCCGCGTTTTTTAATGTATTCCATTACTGCTTCATCAAGCGCTGCGAAATCACCTGTAATTGGATATTCAGCTAGAGAAGTGTACTCATCTCCACCCGCTGCTAAGAAATCATTTGTCGCTAATGTATATGTTGCTTCCATATCCATTGGTTCACCGTTGATTTCCATGGAATGTACTCGTTCACCAGCTGGTTTCGATGGATCGATCGCAAATGTGAACCCAGCAATATGTGGGAATGCCCCTTTTGCTTCTGGGTATGAGCTAACTCCATTTTCTAATGAAGCTTTTATTGCTGATCCCTTAACTTCTTGCGTTTGAATGAAATTACCGAATGGCAGCACTGTGATTACTTCACCCTTGGTAATAACACCCTCGTTAATTGACGCACGAATACCGCCGCCATTTGTGATCGCAATTTCTGCACCAGTTGTTTCTAACATTGCGTCTGTGATCAGGTTCCCTAAATTTGTTTCACCTGTACGAACTTGCTCACGTTCTCCATCTAAATGTACTTTTGTTTCTCCTATTTCTTCAGCTAAAATAACATTTTGTTGTGTTTTAATGTCCGCGATTAATGCTTCAATTTCTGGATCAGGTACTACTTCAGCTGTTTCTTCTGTTCTGATTAATGCTGCATCACGACTAATTAGCTCATCATTTTCATCAAATGTTAATTCTACATTACCTAGATTTTCTAAATATTCACCAGTACTTACAATTAATGTACCGTTCATTTCAATCTCATCTTCTGTATGACTATGACCATCGATAATTAAATCGATTCCTGGAACACCTTCGGCTACATCAAAACTTGTATCTATACTTGATGCATCAGTTCCTAAATGTGACAATGCGATAATGGCATCAACATCTTTTGCTTCTAGCTCTTCAACCATTTCCTCTGCAGCTTCTACAGGGTTTGTGAATGTTAAGCCTTCTACGTTTTTAGGATGTGTTTTGTAATGTGTTTCTGGAGTTGATAATCCGAACATACCTATTTCTAATCCATCTACTTCAACAATTGTGTAAGGATCAAATACTAGTTCTCCAGTTTCTTCATTAATAATGTTTGCACTTAGTATTGGGAAATCTGCGATTTCTTCTAATTCAAAAATACGTTCGTAACCATAATTAAAGTCATGGTTTCCGAGTGTCATCGCATTATAGCCAATTTTATTCATGATTTGGACGATACTGCTACCTTCTTCTAATGTTGCAAATGTTGTGCCATGGAATGTATCTCCCATATCTAAAACTAAAGAATGTTCATTTTCAGCTTTGAATTGTTTCACTAATGTTGCTAATTTAGCATAGCCAATTCCACCATTTGAAGTGTCATAACGAGCATGTACATCATTTGTGTGTAAGATGTCGATTGTTTTTGTTTTTGGTTCTTCAGGTGTAGCGGCTGTAACAATACGACCTTCTACTTTTGGTTCTATAGTACTGCGTTTTTTAATGAATTCCATAACAGCTTCATCAAGTGCTGCAAAATCACCAGTTACTGGATATTCAGCTAGAGAAGTATACTCATCTCCACCTGCTGCTAAGAAATCATTTGTCGCCAATGTATAAGTTGCTTCCATATCCATTGGTTCACCATTGATTTCCATTGAATGAACGCGTTCACCAGCCGGTTTAGATGGATCGATCGCAAATGTAAATCCAGCAATATGCGGGAATGCACCTTTTGCTTCAGGGTATGCACTAACTCCGTTTTCTAATGCTGCTTTTATGGCTGATCCTTTTACTTCTTGCGTTTGGATGAAGTTACCGAATGGTAGAACAGTGATCACTTCACCTTTTGTAATTGTACCTTCATTAATTGAAGCACGAATTCCGCCGCCATTTGTGATTGCTATTTCTGCACCTGTTGTCTCTAACATTGCATCTGTGATCAAGTTCCCTAGATTTGTTTCACCTGTACGAACTTGTGCACGTTCTCCATCAAGATGTACTTTTGTTTCTCCAATTTCTTCAGCTAAAATCTCATTCTGCTGTGTTTTAATATCAGCGATTAATGCTTCAATTTCTGGATCTGGTACGACTTCAACTGTTTCTTCTGCCGGGATTAATGTTGCCTTACGACTAATTAATTCATCATCTTCATCAAATGTTAATTCTACATTACCTAGATTTTCCAAGTATTCTCCAGTACTTACAATTAATGTACCGTTCATTTCAACCTCATCTTCAGTATGACTATGACCGTCGATGATTAAATCGATTCCATGTACACCTTCAGCTACATCGAAACTTGTATCTTCACTTGATGCATCTGTTCCTAAATGTGACAATGCAATAATCGCATCAACATCTTGTGCTTCTAACTCTTCAACCATTTCTTGTGCCGCTTCAACAGGGTCTGTGAATTTTAGGCCTTCTACATTTTTAGGATGTGTTTTGTAATAGGTTTCTGGAGTTGATAAACCGAACATCCCTATTTTTAATCCATCTACTTCTACAACTGTATACGGATCATAAACTAATTCACCAGTTTCTTCATTGATGATGTTTGCGCTTAGTACTGGAAAATCTGCTATTTCTTCCAATTCAAAAATACGTTCGTAACCATAGTTAAAGTCATGGTTTCCGAGTGTCATCGCATTATAGCCAATTTTGTTCATGATTTGGACAATACTGCTACCTTCTTCTAACGTAGCAAATGTTGTGCCATGGAAAGTGTCTCCCATATCTAATACTAAAGAGTGCTCATTTTTAGCTTTAAATTGCTTCACTAATGTTGCAAGTTTAGCATAGCCTATCCCACCACTTGAAGTATCATAGCGAGCATGTACATCATTTGTGTGTAAGATGTCGATCGTTTTTGTTTCAGGAACTTTCGTTACATCAACCTGGATTAGAACTGGATCATGGTCACTTGCTCTTCCGTGCTGTTCCATGAATGCAGAGTTGATATTTACTATATCTACTTCTGTTGATGTAGCAAGACGATTATTTACTAAAATATGATCAAGTGTTTGTGAATTTCCTCGATAGTTGTATGTCCAGCGCTCTTCTTCTGGTAATTGATCAACCATATTAACAAGCTCAGAACCTTTTAGTGCTTCAAGAGGTTTAGAAAATTCGAAATCATTCATATCGCCAAGAACGATAATATTAGCATCGTTGTTATCAGCAAGGATGTTTTTAACAAATTTATTGATTTCTGTTGCTAATTTAATTCGTTCTGCTTCACTGCCTAAAACAGGTGGTTGTGATTGTCCAAATAATGGTGAATCACCTGTTTTTGAATTTAAATGATTGTTAATGACGATAACTTCTTCCCCATTAAATTCAAACTCAGCAGCTAATGATTTACGAGTGTCAGGGAACTGATCTGGTGCAATACGACCTGGATTTAATGTTAAACTGCCATTCTCGTAATCTACCGCTTCTGTTGCAGTACCCATGTCACCTTCTGCTAACGTGACACGGTCAGGATTGTAAATATAACCGACACGAATATTTCCACCCGGTGCTCCACCATCTTTTTTATCCTCTGGTGCGATGTCTGTAAATTCATAGCTTGGACCGCCAAGTTCTTTAATTTTATCAACTAATACTTTGTAAGTTTCATCTGCATTCGTTGTACCGCTATCTGTTTGACCATCATTATCTTGGACCTCAACTAGTCCAACAATATCAGGAGTCTTTAAATTCTCGATGATTGATTTTGCAATTTTTTCAACTTTTGCAGCATCTGTTTTTGCTGAAAAGTTCTCCATATTATAAGTTGCGACAGTAAGCTTTTCATCATCTTTTTCTATCGAAGTATTTGCAGGAGTTAAACCGCCATCTTTTAGGCTCGGTAAATTTTCCTTCGTATCACGATAAATTTTGTATGTTCCATAATCGTAGCTTAATACGCCTGCAATTGAACCATCAAATGAATCGCCTACTTTTGCGACGAAATTCTCGTCTGATTTCACATAAAGGATTTCAGGATTTGGATCATTTTTCGTTAGTTTATAGCCGCCAATTTGTGTTTTAAATTGTTCAGTACCATTATCAACAACTACGGCAACATCTCCGTATTCTTGCGGTCCAACAACAGTTGGGTTGTTTAACTGAACACGCATCCCTTCTATACTTTCATAAAAGTCAATCGCATCTTCTTTAGGATCAAATTCCCCAAAAGAATCATTATCGATAATCTGCGTTGGAATAACAAGACCATCTTTCCCAAGCGTAATCGGTTCAGGAAGCTCATTTCCATTTGAAACTACTTCTACACTTGTTGCATTAATTTCTGTAAAAGCTAAATCTGTAGATGCTTTTTCAGCATATCCATCTAAATAATATTCCTTTACTTTACCTGATACTTTAATTAAGTCGCCTATTTTTGCGCCATGATTTCTTTTATAAACAAGCAGACCCTCTGACGTTTTTGAATTATTATCTGGATTTGGTTCTTGAATATAAACATTTGATCCGTCAATATGCGTGACAATTCCGTCAATGTTCGCTACTGTTTTTTCTTTATATGGTGATGTATGGCTTTCACCTTGAATGTCGTGAATTTCTAATTTATCAAGATCTTTGCCGATTTCATATGTGAGTGTTGCCACATCGCTATTATTTAAGCCTTCTTTAACAGCGATCGCTTTTATTGTAACTTTTTCTAAAATTTCAATAGGTTGATCATAAACTGTTGAACCAGTTGTTGGTTCAGTACCATCAGTTGTATAATAGATTTTTGCATTTTCCGTTGACGTAGAAAGTTGAACCTTTGTTCCCAAGGCAACCATCCCAGCTTCTGGATTAGCTGTTATAGAGGCAACTTTACTGCTATCTTCCACAACATCAGCTGTATTTCTTGGTATAATTCTAAATGTGTTAAAAGCATATTCTACTACTCCAGTAATTTGGTCATAGTTTTTATCAACCTCTACTAAATCTGAGTCAATAATAAATGAACCTTTTTCATCAGCAGCAGTATGCTCGCCATAATTATTAACAGACTCAACTGTGAAATTTTTTACCGTTACAAGTTCCCCCTCAACTGCTTCTGCTAAATCAGTCGAAGCAATCACTTGAGGGGATGGAGCTCCAGCATTTTCAGCTACAATCGTTACTTTGTCAACTGTTGCTGTAATTTGTGCCATATCATAGTATTGTTCTGTTTTTCCTTCTGCTTTAACTTTATCTCCAATTTTTACTTTGTTTTCAAGCCCAGCTGCTCTTACAATAATTCCTGCTGTATCATCTTGTATGTAAACATTTGCTTGTCCGCCGGCAACGAAAATGGCTGTTACGATACCTTCTACCGCGACATCAACGTTTTCTGTATGACGAATTTCCTGGATAGATTTGACTACAATTTCTTCTGTAGGAGGTTCTTCAGTTGGTGGTTCCTCTGTTGCTTGACCATCCATTTTATGTGAACCAAGGTTTGTGAATGTGTCGATAGCTGATTGTTCCCAATCTGCTAGATTAAAAGTTTGAGTGCCTTTTGTAATAGAAGATTTTTTTACTAGTGTTAAATTTTCAAGTATTTTTTCTGTTGTACCTACTGTATGAATGACATCGATGGTCACATTATTTTTCTTTAAAACAACTGCATCATCACCGTTAAAATTAGTAACAGCACTTGTTTTATCTGCTTTAGATTTTACTGCATCTCCAGCTTGAGAGTTTCCTATAACATAAACATCGTTGTTTTCTAATGTACCTTCTAAACTTAAGCTCTGTCCTACAGTTGTTGAACTATTGGAATAAAGTTCTACAACATAGCCACTTAAGTCTACTGCACTACCAGTTCCATTATAAATCTCAATTGCCTTATTATTGCTAGATCCTTCAATATATTCTGAGAAGAATAAATCCTCTGCCTGTGATTCTACTGCTTTTACAACTGGACCAATTCCCGTCAAAACAGGTGTAACCATCAATAAAAAAGCTATAAAAAAGAATAAAGCTCTTTTAGCATGGTTAATTGAAACCTTCATTCTATTACCTCCCAATTTGTTTTCGATACAGGTACTATTTTACTAAGTTAATATTTAGTAAATGTTAATTTATTGTAAAATGTGGAATATTTACGTAATATTATGTATTTTTTTGTAATTTATTTTCACTTTACAGCAATACACTTTTACACTTCGAGAGGAATTTGAAGGATTTTACTAGGATATTATTGACATATTTTCAGGTAAAATTAATTTGTGGAGATGAGTCAATTGTCATAACAGGTGATCCTAATCGTTCCTTGCTACCCCAATAGGCTGTTCAAAATAAGGACTTACAAAAACATTGAAAACTAGAAATAATTCTTCTTGCAAAAAAAAGAGCAGAAAACTGTAATGCACCCCAAAAGTTAGAGTGAAATCTAACATTTGGGGTGTATTTTTATGACTAAATATAGTGAGCAATTTAAGTTAATGCTCGTAAAAGAGTATCTAGAAGGGAAATTAGGATATGACCTTTTGGCAAAGAAACATAATATAAAAAGCAGTTCTCCAATTAAGCGGTGGGTAAAAGTATACGAGAAATTTGGGATAGATGGGTTGATGAGGAAGAAGTATAAGGAAACATATCCTGTTCAATTCAAGCTGGATGTATTAAGCTTTATGAATAGTACAGGTTCTTCAGAGACGGAAACTGCCCTTCAATTTGGGTTAACAAATCCTCCAATAATAGCTTCATGGAAGAAAGCTTTTTTGGAAGGTGGCACTGAAGCCCTGGATAGAGCGAAAGGGAGACCGCCCATGTCTGATAAATCCAAGAACCAAAAAAGTAAAATTCCTGCAGAAGAAAAAGAAATGACGTACGAACAAAAATTGGAGAAAGAAAATGAACTTCTTCGCTTAGAGGTAGAATACTTAAAAAAGTTACAAGCTTTTCAGATGGATCCGGAAAGCTATCTAGAAAAGCACAAGCAGCGTTATCATTCGAACTCAAAGAAAAATTCCGATTAAAAGATGTTCTACAGATAGTTGATATTCCTGAATCTTCGTATCACTATCATATAAAGCGAATGAAGGAAGAGAATCCCGATCAAAATCTTGAAGAATGTATTCAATCCATATTCGAGGACCATGACGGCAATTACGGTTACCGACGTATTCATTTAGAATTGAAAAACCGTCAATTAAAAGTAAATCACAAAAAGGTTCAACGAATTATGAAGAAACTCGGACTCAAAGGAAATAAGTTTACACGAAAATCACGCAAGTATAGTTCTTACAAAGGGAATATTGGAACTGTCGCCAAGAACCTTATTAATCGCCGTTTTCGCACAAATGTATGCCATCAAAAAATAACAACAGATATCACAGAATTTAAGTGTTCTGATGGAAAACTTTTTTTTAATCCATTCATGGATATGTTCAATAGCGAAATTCTATCTTATGGGATAAGTAGTCACCCAACACTAGATTTAGTCCTAGAACCTCTAGAAGAAACACTAGAAATTGTGAAAAATTCAAAATACAGAACTACTATGCATTCTGATCAAGGCTGGCATTATCAACATAAAAAATGGGTGAAAAAACTCAAGGAAAATAAAGTTTTCCAGAGTATGTCACGAAAAGGAAATTGTTTAGATAATTCACCGATGGAGAACTTTTTTGGATTAATGAAACAAGAAATGTATTATGGAGAAGCACTATGCACATTTGAGGAATTAAAACAGAAAATTGAGAGATATATCAATTATTATAATAATAAGCGTATAAAACAAAAATTGGCAGGCATGAGTCCGGTTCAATACCGTATCCATACCAGCCAATTAGTTGCTTAATATAAAACTCTAACTTTCGGGGGTCTCTTCAAAACCCTGCTCTTTTTTTCATTAACTCCAAACATCTTGTGCAATCTTGATAACATGTCTCACTTTATCCCATTGCTGCTCTTCCGTTAAAAGATTTCCTTCTTCAGTTGATGAAAAACCGCATTGTGGACTTAAGCAAAGTTGATCTAAGCTAACATATTTACTTGCCTCTTTAATTCTTGCTTTAATTAAATCAGGATTCTCAAGGTCGCCAAATTTAGATGTAATTAAACCTAAAACGATTTGCAGATTACTTCTATTGATATGGCGTAATGGTTCAAATCCACCTGAACGTTCATCATCAAACTCAAGGAATAACCTATCTACATTTAATCCGCCAAAAATCACCTCAGATGCGTGATCATAGCCACCGCTTGAAGTATACGTTGATTTAAAATTACCGCGACAAATATGCATTGTAATGACCATATCTTCAGGCTTGTCCGCGATCGAATCATTAATCACTTTCGCATAGAGCTGTACCAATTCTTTAGGATCTTGTCCATTTTCTTTTAGTTTTTGTCTGCTTTCTTCAGAGAATAAAGATGCCCACGATGTATCGTCTAATTGTAAGTAACGGCAACCTTCATCATAAAATGCTTTAATCGCTTTTTGGTAGGCACAAATCAAATCATCCACTAATTCTTCTTGATTTGGATATACCTGCTTATCAACCTGTGCTCTAGCAATTAACATATTTGGACTCGGGATCGTAAATTTTGCCACATGATCACCAGCAATGGAATGTAGGAATTTGTAATCCTCTACAAATGGGTGCTTACCAAAATCAAGTTTTCCAGTCACTCTTACTCCATGTGCTCTCGTTTCTACCCCGTGAAATTTAAGCCCATTTTCCGTTTCATAAAATTCTGCTCCAATCAGGCCGCCAAGGAAATCGAAATGCCACCATGCCCGTCTTAATTCCCCATCTGTCACTGCTTGTAAACCTACTTCTTTCTGCTTCTCAACAAGACGAATAATTTCTTCATCTTCTATTGAACGCAGCTGTTCAGCCGTCAGTTCACCGTTTTGTTTTTGTAATCTCGCCTTTTTTAAACGTTCAGGCCTTAAAAAACTTCCAACATGGTCTGCTCTAAAAGGTGCTTTGATCATTGTTTTAGTCAAATCTTCCTTCTCCTTTTAAATGTAAAATTTTTCCACAATAAATAAAAAAATAATTATATCTATGTAAGATAGATTAATAGCGCACTCATATTACATGAGTTTGAATTCTCAAAATTTAAAGAATTTAGGTAATATTATCATCCTTTATATCCTTTTATTGCAAGTTATTTGTCTCGAATCTTATTATTTTATGATAATGATCAAGTAATAAAAAGGCGCTTTTCTAATCTTAGCACCTCATTTATGTTAGATAATCGTCTATTATCTTTTACCTATATTGGAGTCAAAGTGGACGTTGATAGTGCTGCAAAGGCAGGTTTTCTCCATGACATTTGCCATTATACTTGGTATAAAAATGGTAGATGGGACTTTGGATTTATATAAACAAAATGATATTCATTCTATCAAATGGGCTGAACAAGCTCATAAATTATTAATTCGTATTAAAACCCTGTCATGCTAAAAAGATAGGGCAGTCTTCACTTAAGAAGGAACTGACCTTATTAAGATTATTTGTTTAATAGATACTTATTGATGATTTTAAATAACTCTGTTTTAGATGCGGGATAATATGTTGCGCCAGAGAGAGCTGATGTTTTCACAAGTATATTATAGACCTCCACTACCCATGGTAGCTCTAAGTGATTATGCTTTATCATATCTTTTTGTTGAAAGACTTCCCACGGTGAACCTTTTGTAATCATTTCTCCATCATTCAAGACGATCACTTCGTCTGCCCATTCGTAAGCTAAATCAACATTATGTGTAGAAACAATAATGGTTCGGTCTTTATGGTGTATCTCGGCTAGTAAATCCATTATTTTTTTGGAGTAGTAAGGATCAAGTCCTGCTGTAGGTTCGTCTAAAACCATTAGCTCGGGATCCATAGCCAAAATCCCTGCAATAGAAACCCTCTTTTTTTGGCCAATACTGAGGAAATGAGGCGGTTTATCCCTTAAAGATTCTGTTTCAGTTCGTTTCATTACTTCTTCGACGGTTTGCTGTACACGTTCTGGAGATAAACCTAAATTTTTAGGGCCAAATCGAATATCTTCATATACACTTGAAGAAAATAGCTGAGAGTCAGGATTTTGAAACACAATCCCAACCTGTTGACGCAGCTTTCGTATTTCTTTTCTTGAATAAGACAGATTTTTTCCATGAAATAAAATCGTGCCTTTTGCAGGCTTAATGATTCCATTTAGAAGGAGAAAGAGTGTTGATTTTCCAGCTCCATTGTTTCCTATTAGAACGATTTTTTTCCCACGTTCAATTGAAAACGTAATATCCTTCAATGCGACTGTACCATCTGCATATTTATAGGTAACATCTTCGAAGGAAAAAATTGGTGTTTTCAAGGCTAATACCCCATTTCTATATTCAATATAGGAGTTAAGTTAGCAGGGTGATGGTAAAAAGTACTGCTAAAGAGAACAGAATACCTGTACAACGATATCTATTGTAAGATATCGTAATCTCAATATCGTATAATCCCTCGTCTCCCCCGCGACTTTCCATGGCAATCTGCAATTCTCTAGCAGACTGGATCGACTTGATAAAGAGACTAACAATGAGTTGTGCACATGATGTCATACATATTTGAAAATTCTGGTAACCTAGTCTGTTAGACTGTGCTAGATAGATTTCCTGCATTTTATTTATAAGTACAAAGATAAAACGGTATGTTAGCCCTACTAATTCAATAAAGAGAACAGGTAGTTTTATTTTTTGTAATACCCACATTAGTTGGTTTAGAGATGTTGTTAAAATAAGAAAGTATAAGCAGCTCACGCTTGCAAGTACGGTTGCCCCAAGATGGGAAACCTTTTTTACACTCGCTAAACTTATATAAAGTTGCCACGAAAGAATGTTCGTAGACCATAATGGTTCTACGTGCACCTCATTTAATGGAGTAATTGTAACGATAATGGCGATGATACTAGTAAAAAGAAAAATAGCTGGCAAAAGTAGTAGCTTTATATAGTGAGATACAGGGATTTTGGCAGCTATTACAATAGTGAAACTCATGACAACAAATGTAAGGGCAGCAATCATTAAATTTTTCGTGATAATGGTAAAAAGTAAAAAAGATAAAGCGAACGCAACCTTTTCAGCTGGATGTATATGTTTTAGTGCATTTGTATAGGCGTAATCATCAATTCTTATCATAGCGTCCCTCTATCTCAGTCTTTGGACTGATACTTTTTTCTTGCTCGACCAAAACCAATTACATATCCAATAAAAACGGCACCTATGGCAGCTTGTAAAGAGAATAAGAGACTTTCAATCTCACCACTCGGCGGCTCCCAAAAGGATGAAAACCAAGGTTCATAGTTAGGTGCTAGTTCTCCTATCATTCCCTTTGCCTGGCCATCTGCTCCGGCAAATTCAGCATTCCCTTGAAGAAACAAAGGAATAATCGCCAATAAAATAACGAATAAAAGTAAAAAAAGGTTTTTCATTTAACTAGCCTCCTTCATTGTAGGCAGGTGATGCAAATCTGGCATATTGTACTTTAATAGCAAGTTCATAACGATGACCGTTAATAAACCTTCACTGATTGCTAATGGTATTTGTGTTAGTCCAAAGATACCGGCAAACTTAGCAAAGGAAGCAAAAAAGCCTCCTACATCAGCAGGGAAAGCAAGTGCTAATTGAACAGAGGTAACGATGTATGTGCCTAAATCACCTAACATAGCAGCTAGAAAAACCGAAACAGCGAATGATACATTCAGTTTACGCCCTAAAATAAATATTCCATATGCAATGAATGGTCCGACAACTGCCATTGAAAAAGCATTTGCTCCTAATGTTGTCAACCCACCATGAGCTAACAACAACGATTGGAATAATAGGACGATTGTACCTAAAACACTCATCGCCGTTGGCCCAAACAAAATAGCTCCTAAACCAACACCTGTTGGATGGGAAGAGCTTCCTGTTACCGAAGGAAGCTTTAAGGCGGATAAGACGAACGCAAATGCTCCAGAAAGACCAAGCATTGTTTTTAATTCAGGATGTTCCTTTACTCTCTTTTGAATAGTTCTCATCCCAATGATCAAAAAAGGAATGGTCATAACCCACCAAAAAACGACCCACCAAAAGGGTAAAAACCCCTCCATAATATGCATAGCATAGGCTTCTTCATAGGAATTCGCCCAGAAATAAACTGTTAAACCTAATACCACGACTAGTGCCCAGTTTAACTTTATTTTCATTGTCCAAAACCTCCAATAAAATCTAGCGGCTTCCTAATAAAAGGTTTTCTATTATAAGAGAGCCCTATTTCCTCTGCTGGTTTACTTATTTCCCCACTTGTCTTTAAAAATTAAATTCTGTAATGATCGCCTCTTCTCCCAGTTTGCTGATTCTAAAATAGGTGCTTTAGGATAAACATCCGTGTAACCGATTGAAATCAATGCAACTGGGTCTATATGTGGAGGAATAACTAAAATATCTCGAACATCTGATTTTTTATAAAAGCTGACCCATCCCATAGCTAATCCTTCAACACAAGACGCTAACCACATATTTTGAATCGCACATGCCGTTGACATCATATCGGTTTCGGGAATTGAATTGCGACCTAAAACATGTGAACCTCCTCTAGTTGGGTCACAAGTCACACATATCGTTAAAGGTGCTTCTTTTAACCCTTCTATCTTTAGTGATAAAAATTTGGAAGCTCGTTCATCTTCTTCATAATGAATAGTAAGGGCTCTTCTTTCTTTATCCGCCGCCCAGGCTAATTGCTTTTTCACTTCATCAGATTCAATTAAAACGAAGTTCCATGGCTGCATAAATCCAACAGAAGGAGCATGGTGAGCTGCTTCTAGAATTCGCCCGATAGCATCTATTGGAATGGGATCTGATTTAAAGCTTCGAATATCTCTTCTAGTCTCAATAACTTTATAAATAGCTTCTCTTTCTTCTTTAGAGAACATGTTTTAACACCTCATGAAAGAATTAGGTTTCAAACCTAAATTTAGGTTCTTATGACAGTAATAAAATGGGGTTGTTTTCGTTTGTTGAATGAATTCTTCTATCTCTAATCGATTTTTTTCTAGGGTCAATTTGGTAGGATCGAATAATATTCCTAGTATAGTCCCACTATGAGCAACAACAACTCCACCTTCACATAAGGCTGCTAATCGTTCTATCTCCTTAAAATACCGTTTTGGCAGTGCTTTTTCATTTACCTTTGCACTCATTGTAGAAGCTTGGCAGATTAAGGCTAGGTCTTTCTTTTTCATACCTTCTTTTATTACATGAAAGGCATGAATAAATGTCTGATGATCATGTTCGCTAAATGGCTTTCTTCGTTTATTAAATTGGATGGTATCAATGCTACCGCCAATATCTATTCCAATGATTCCAAATGGAGGCAAGTAACCAAATGAATCAATGAGTTTCCCATTAATATAGTCATAAGCAACTACACCTTCATACATGATTCCATCTGTTGGCTCAATTTCTGTAGCAATATTGGAGATCACATCATGGCTCAGTGGGATGGAATAGCTATGAGCTACGGCTCTCATCGACGCTACGATATCAGCTGAACTACTTGCCATTCCCTTCCCTCTTGGAATATTAGAACATAGGTGTAGGTATCCCCCACCAGATAGATTAAAAAGCTTAAACATTCTTTTACATGCCATTACAGCTTTTGTTTGGGAAGGTTGAGCAATAATGTTGCTCTTTGTTGGGTCAGGAATAAAAGTAGCTTTACTTTTCAGCAGTGGTACAGGAAGAGTAACTAAGAAAGGCTGGTGGTTTAACACTCCTTGTACGAGCTCACCAAATGTTCCATTGCAAGTGCCATACCCTATTTGCATATTGAAAACCCCTATTATTCTCTTAATCGATGAGAAAGCCCTTTTGGACCATATTCCCAATCCATGCCACTAAAATTCAATTCCTTTCACGGCTGAAATACCCTCATGATAATAATGCTTAACCTCTTTCATTTCTGTAACAAGATCAGCCTGTGCTAAGATTTCTTCCTTCGCCGACCGACCGGTAATAATGAGGTGCATATGTTCAGGGCGTGATTGAATCAGTTCAACGACTTCATTTAAAGGTAGAACGTCTTCTATAGGAAAAGTATGAATAGCTAAGGCGTTATTTAACTCATCTAAAATCACTACATCGTATTCGCCAGAAGAGACCTTGTCTTTTGTAAATTCCCATCCTTTTTTTAACGCCTCTCTGTGCTCCTCTGGGGTCTTTGTCCATGTGAAGCCGATTCCTGTTTGGTGCATTTCAATCCCTATTTTGTCGAACTGAATCTTTTCTCCATACGTTCGAGTTGGCGATTTTATAAATTGGATCATTAATACTCGTTGGCCTCGTCCTGTTGCTCGAATTGCTAATCCAAGTGCTGCCGTTGTTTTCCCTTTCCCATCACCTGTATAAACGAGGGTAAGTCCCCGTTGTTTTTTCAATTGACTCATTTGTTCATCCCTCGCCCTGTTAGTTGTTTTATAACCAAGTTGTTTTTTCTTCAAATGAAGTTCTCTTTGAAGGCTTCATTTTTTGAATCGACTCTTCGTCTGGATAGCCAACGAAAATATTTCCAATCACTTTTTTGTTTTCTGGAGCTCCAATAAATTGATGTAATCGCTCATCATGAACGAGGCCTACTCCTCTTGTTCGCCAAACAAAACCAAGCTCCAATTCCTTTGCGGCTAGCCACATAGAATGAATAGCACAGCAAACAGCATATTCATTATCCTTTGTTGCGTCTTCATCTCCTGGTACAACATCAGATGTCACAACAATATGGACTGGTGTGTTTGTTAATACCTTTATTGAGCTGTTGACTAAATGTGGTTTCGTCGGAAATCGTTCCTCTAAAAATTCCATTGCAAGAGCTTCATAGCGTTTTTTTGCTTCACCCTTAATGACATAAAAGCTCCAGGGTTCTCTCATTCGGTCATTCGGTGCCCAAGTTGCCACTTCAAGTAGTCTTTTTATTTTTTCTTCCTCTACCTCTTGGTCGCGGTAGTCACGAATTGCTCGACGGCTTCCTAGTGCACTTATGATGGTCATGCCTCAATCTCCTCCTTATAATCTTGACTCATTTCTTCAAACCATTTAATTTTTTGGCGTAGGTTTACAACCTCACCAACAATAATAATGGAAGGGTGCTTTATTCCAGCCAGCTGTACTGACTTTTCGATTGAGCTTAGTGTCCCTGTTATAGTTTTTTGTTTTTCCGTTGTTCCCCATTGAATAACAGCAACTGGTGTATCCGTTTTTTTTCCGTTTTCGATAAGCTTTTTGCATATATAATGTAAGTTGCCCACACCCATATAAAAGGCAATTGTATCAATACCTTGCGCAAGTGCGGCCCAATTAAGATGATCCTCTTGTTTTTCGGCACGTCCATGACCTGTCACAATGGCAAATGAAGAGGCATAATCTCGATGTGTAACAGTGATTCCAGCATAAGCAGGTGCAGCAATACCTGACGTAATGCCCGGGACGATTTCAAATGTAATATCATGATCAGCCAGTACTTCTGCTTCTTCGCCAACTCGACCAAAAACACATGGGTCTCCACCTTTTAAGCGAGTAACTACTTTCCCGTCTAAAGCTTTTTCAACTAAAAGCTCATGAATTTGTTCTTGAATCAACTCATGCTTTCCAGGCAATTTCCCACAAAAAATTAATTCTGCGTCAGGTCTTGCATGGTCTAATAATTTTTTATTCACTAATCGATCATATAAAATGACGTCTGATTTTTGGATACACTCTAATCCATAGACGGTAATTAATTTCGGATCCCCTGGTCCTGCCCCTACTAGATAAACATTTCCTTTGGTCAAAATCTTCCCTCTCTTCTATTCAATTACTGATTATTTGTGATACCTGCTGATTGAAATGTCACCATTTCTTTAAGGATAAATGTAGCTCTGTACTTGTTTATTTAATAATGGAATGTCAGGATAAGAATGCATCATAGAGGTAAACTCCTTTGATGGAAATTCTCCATTTCCTGTTGAATCACATCCATATCAACATGCTTACGAACATGAACAGCTAACCGATCGAAAGCTTCCTCACGCAAACGGTTGAAGGAAATACGATCTTCAATTGGGGGTAGCCCCTTTCTTTTGCGAATCGTATTTAGGTACTCTGTGCGAAAGGAATCATTATGAAAAATTCCGTGAAAATATGTTCCTATTACTTGATCATTTGAAGTTTTACAACCGTCAATGCGATCAGAAGACTGAATGAACGGCTCATGATCTCCTTTATTGTTGGTTTCACCCATATGAATCTCATAACCTTTTACACGAAAGGATTTTTGATTAAATACTAGCTCTCCCTCTGAAAGCATGGTCGTTTTTTCTTTAGTCATCGTCGTTGTTAAAGGGAACAACCCGAGAGCATTCATAAATCGATGGGGAGACTCAACCGCATCTGGATCATGAATTTCAGATCCCAGCATTTGATAACCACCACAAATACCAAAGATATAGCATCGCTTTTTTTGATATAGGTCTAGTAACCTTTGAGCAATTCCACTCTCTCTTAAAAATTGCAGGTCCTCTAACGTATTTTTACTCCCAGGCAAAATCACTAGATCTGGCTGCTTTAGCTGTTCTTCTCTTGTAATAAATCGAACATGACAGTCTTGTTCCTGGAAAAAAGGATCAACATCCGTGAAATTCGAAATTTTCGGGTATTGAATGACCGCAATATCGATTTCTTTTTCGTGATTTAACGCTGAAGTATATTGACTTAAAATGACAGAGTCCTCCGCATCTATATTTAAATGGGGAAGATAAGGAATGACGCCTAATACTCGTTTCCCTGTGTATTCTTCAAACCATTTAAGACCTGGCTCAAGTAAGCGAACGTCTCCTCTAAACTTATTAATGATTACCCCAATGATTCGATCATGGTCTTCAGGTTCAAGTAGCTGAAGTGTTCCAACTAAGCTTGCAAATACCCCACCCTTTTCAATATCTCCAATTAAAACCACAGGTGCATTCGCCATTCTAGCTACCCGCATATTAACGAGCTCACGATCGTTTAAATTAATCTCTGCTGGACTACCAGCACCTTCTATAACAATTCGGTCAAATGTATGTGAGAGATGTGTAAGAGACTCCTCGATTAATTTCAAGCCAGTTGAAAAAAAGGTTTTTCGATATTCGCCAGCTTCCATATTTTTATAGGGCTTTCCATGTACAACGATTTGGGATTCATACTCGCGATTTGGTTTAATTAAGATCGGATTCATATCGGTGGTTGCTTGGATAAATGCAGCTTCCGCTTGAACACCCTGTGCCCGCCCAATTTCCTTGCCGTCAATCGTGATATAAGAGTTTAATGCCATGTTTTGTGATTTAAAAGGGGCTGTTTTGTATCCATCTTGAGCAAAGATCCGGCAAAATGCTGTGACAATCACACTTTTTCCTGCATCAGAATGGGTGCCCTGAAACATGATAGGTAACGCTTTACCCATATGCTTTTATCTCCTTACAAAACTTGATCCAGTTTCCGACTAATGCTGGACAGGAAGCAAAATGAAAATGAGTATATCCTGCAACAACATGATGTGTTAAGCAGCCTTCAAGCTTTGTGCCTCTCATTCCTTTTGTTTCATAGGCGTGCTGAATCTCCTTATTTGGTTCAAAGGTTGAGTAATGGAACTCGTGACCTCTTGCTTTCTGATTTTCATTGATAAGGAAATTGCCCTGTCGCCCACTAATTTCTCGATAGCCTAGTGCTACTCTTTTCGTGTGCATCTTCGCAACTCCCGAAATGATTCCGACCATTTCATAACGATTACCATCTGTTGTTTCAATTGAATCGGTCAGGAACATAAATCCCCCACATTCAGCAAGTGTTGGTAACCCCTGTTCAATAGCATACTTGATCGTTTGTTTCGCAATATGACTTTCTGAAAGCTCCTTTGCGAACTCCTCTGGAAATCCTCCACCGATATAAAGACCATCTATATTTTCTGGTAATGGTTCATTAGCTAGTGGAGAAAAATAAACAAGCTCAGCCCCTTGAGCTTCTAAGATTTCAAGATTTTCAGGGTAATAGAAATTGAAGGCAGCATCCTTTGCTACAGCAATTTTCACAGAATTCTCATGCTTTTTTTCAAAAAGAGAAGTGGTTATTTCTGTATCAATTGGACCTGCTTGAGATAATTCAAGCAAGTGATCGATATCTACTGTTTCTAGGACGAGGTCACCTAATTTTTCAAAAAAAGAATCTAGCTCTCCTCTTTCAATAGAAGGGATGAGCCCGAGATGTCTTTCTGGTATTTCAATGTCAAGCTCACGTTTTAAATAACCAATAACAGGCACATTACATTCCTGCTCAATTGCAGTTTTTACTAGCTTAAAATGACCTTCACTTCCAACTTTGTTCGCTATAACACCAACAATATTTGGACCTTTTGAAAGCAACTGAAATCCTTTTACAATGGCAGCTGCACTTCGAGCCATGCTAGCACAGTTCACAACAAGTAAAACAGGACTTTCAGTAATTATGCTAATTTCAGCCGTACTTCCTTCATCTGTTCTTGGATCTTTGCCATCGTAAAAGCCCATTACACCTTCCATGATCGAGATATCTGACCCTTTGCTTCCGTGAGTAAAGATATCCAACACCATCTCTTTGGAAAGCATCCAGCTATCAAGGTTGCGAGATACTCGATTTGTAACAGCTGTATGATAAGAAGGATCAATATAATCTGGCCCACATTTAAACCCTTGAACAGTTAACCCTTTTTTTCTTAATGCTGACATTAAACCGATTGTTACGGTTGTTTTTCCAACGCCACTTCCGGTTCCAGCAATCACGATTCTTCGATTAGTCACCTAATAAATTCCACCTCTCTAATAAGAAATAATTCCGACAGATATCGTTACATTCCCTGATTTTTTCTTTGTGAGTGAAAGAGAGTGTGTACCACTGTATAAGCGGGCAGCAGGTTCACTCACCCCATACGCGCCCGTAAATTTATAAACCGTTTCAGAGGGAAGCTCCAATTGAACTGTATTTAGTTCTTCAGCTGTATAACACATAAATTCCCATTGATATTTTTGTGCGACCTCAATGATTCCTTCTTCATCTTTTTTCAGATCAATGGAACAAATCGCTTTCACGCTTTTGATAGAAAACTGTAATTCCTGTAAAGTATCTAGGATGACTTGTTCTATTTCTTCCTTTGACGTTCCACGGTTACAACCAATACCAAGGACAATCACCTTTGGTCGATAAAGAACTCCGTTTTGAAGAATAACTTGTTCATCCTCAGTCAAATTTCGGTGTGTCACAACAAGGGCTGCTTTTGGCTTCGCTTCAATGGCATTTTTTATCGTTGGATAGATTTTTAGCGTTTCTGGAAGTGGCTTATCATATGTCCACCATTCTTTTTCGCCTGATTCTTGGATAATGGCAACGTGTTCCTCATTGACAACAGATGCACTAACAGGTGTTAATTTATCTGCACTTTCCCAAACCCAGCCAAAGCGACTTCCAAATAAATCAACAGGAATAGTTTTTTGGACGTCTGAAGCAGTTGTTATGACTGGTGTTGCCTGCAACAATTCAGCTACTTCCCTTGTTAGCTCGTTTGCCCCACCTAAATGACCGGATAAAACGCTAATCACATGCTTTCCTTTATCATCGATGACAACAACAGCAGGGTCGGATTTTTTATCCTTTAAAAGAGGAGCAATCATTCGAACGACAGCACCTAAAGAAATAATCATAATAATCCCTTTATAGGATTGAAAAAGGGAAGGTAGAAGCATTCGGACATTTCCTTCAAATAGAGAAATGTTTCGATCACTTTCATCTCCCTTTTCAAACTTACTCATGTAAAATAAATCAGTTTGATGAAAGTTCGCCTGTAAATGGCGTGCTAACTCTACGCCGTGCTTCGTGATGGCCACAATCGCATATGTTCCATTATGGTTCAGTTTGACTGGTTTTCCTTCTTCTAAAACAAGTGTCATTCTTTCACTCCTTTTCGAAAACCATGAGTGAAGGCTTTATCATAAAGCTTTGATTTAAAGTCCTTTTGATGAATGTTTTGATCAAGAGCCCAACCAGCTAAAATCATCGCTTGTTTACGTATTCCATTTGTTCGCATATCGTCATCAAGGTACTCTAGTGTTGATCGGACAATTTTTTGATCAGGCCATGTTGCTTTGTACACGACTCCTACAGGTGTATCCTTACTCCATCCCGCATCTAAAAATTCTTTAACAATCTTTTTGGTGAGTGTTGCACTTAAAAACAACGCAATTGTACAATTGTGCTTTGCTAAATCTCTTAGTTTCTCAGCATCTGGGACGGGTGTTCTCCCTTCTGCACGAGTCAGAATAACTGTTTGGGTAAGTTCAGGAATAGTTAGCTCTGCACCTAAGGCAGCGGCTGATGCAAAAACAGAGCTTACGCCAGGAATGATTTCAACATGAATATCTTTTTGGTTTAAAATTGCAATTTGCTCCATGATTGCACCATAAACGGCAGGATCTCCAGTATGGACACGAACTACCTTCTTTCCTTCCTGAACGCGGTCCACCATCACTTCCACCATTTCTTCAAGGTGCATGCCTGCAGTTTTAATGACTTCTGCTTCAGGTTTTGCTTTTTCAATCAGTTCCGTATTCACTAACGAATCAGCATATAATACCACGTCGGCCTCTTGAAGAAGCTTTAACCCTTTTACGGTAATTAAATCAGGATCTCCTGGCCCAGCCCCTATGATTGTGATTTTCATTATTTTCTCACCACCATTAATGTTAAATATTCGAGTTCTGCTCGGTCTAACTCTTGAATGTCCCAAATGATTTCTTCATCAGATGTTACCTTTGTAACAACGGATGCTTTTTCAACTAAATCTAGCTCACGTAAAATTTGCAGCATTAGATCCATTACCTTCGCGACTTTAATGAAAATCACACAATCATTCTCGACAATGGCTTTTTTCATTGTTTCATAGTCGTCTCTTGCAGGAATGATGGCAACATGGTCATCTCCTTCTGCTAAGGCAATTCCTAGTCTTGAAGCAGCACCATTGATGGATGAAATGCCAGGAACTGTTTGGATGTTCACCTCTGGGTAGCGTTCTTTTACAAGGTTCATCATATGAATAAACGTACTGTATAGTAGAGGATCTCCTTCTGTTACAAACGCAACATCCTTGCCTGTTTTAAGCTTTTCCCATACAAGTTCTACCGTATTGGACCATTCCCGTTCAAGAATGTCTGGATCCTTTGTCATAGGAAAGACGAGTCCTAACATTTCCTTTTCTCCAGGTGTTATGTATACATCAATAATTCGTTGGGCGTAGCTTTTGCTGCCTTTTCTTTTTTTCGGATACGCAATAACAGGAGCTTCTTTTAGCTTACGAAAGGCTTTCACTGTTAAAAGCTCAGGATCTCCTGGTCCTACACCTAAACCGTATAACGTTCCTATCATCATTTTTCCCCTTCCTTATGCTTTGCAGTAATAATATAGATTGGATTTAAGGCATCGAATCGAGTGAGATTTAAAATTGGTTTGCTCCTTGAAATTTGTGAAAGGGTAATGTTGACCTCAAAGCCATTACGTTTAAATCCCTCAACAGCTTGTGATAAATTTTCAATTGTAACGGCATTTAACACGATTCTTCCGCCCTGCTTTAAGCGGGCGCAGCAAATAGATAGAATTTCCTCCATCCCACCTGCTGTTCCTCCGATAAAAATAGCATCAGGGTCTGGAAACTCCTCCAATTTGTCCGGTGCTTTACCTTGAACAACTGTAAAATCCGTTCTAAATTTCTGCATATTTAAACGACAGTTTTCTAAATCGTGGTCATTTTTTTCAATCGCATATACCTGTCCCTCTTTTGCGATCAAACAGGCCTCAATTGCCACTGAACCCGTGCAAGTGCCAATATCCCAAACAATACTCTTTGAAGATAGCTTCATTTCACTTAAACTAAGCGTTCTAATTTCTTTTTTTGTTAATAGTCCTTTTTCAGGTTTTCTTTGATGAAATTCCTCATCATCAATTCCAAACGACCATGTTTTTCCTACAGAAGTCTTTTTTAAAATGACAACATTTAAGGGAGAGAACTCCACGTTTTCCATTTCCTCTAGCTCGTAAAAGGCATAACGCTCGTTTCTTCCACCAAGATTTTCCGCAACAAATGCCTTATATTCTTTCATTCCAAAAGAGCGTAAATAGCCTGCAATCTGAGAAGGACTGTTTGTAGCATCAGTGAGAAGAGCAACTTTTTCACGCCCATTAATTCGCTGGGCAAGACCTTTCATGCTTCTTCCATGAACACTTACAATATAGGCGTCCTGCCAGCTTTCATTTATCTTTGCAAAAGCTTGTTGTAGGGAACTTAAATAAGGATAAACTTCCACATTTAGCTTTTTCCCTAGGTAGCTACCAATTCCATAAAATAAAGGATCACCTGAAGCGAGGACAACGACGTTTCTCTTTTCAGTTTCTAGTTTCGTGACAAGTGACGATAATCCACCTTTAATCATCATTTTTTCTCCGTGAAAATCTTGAAAAAATGAAAGTTGTCGCTCTCCCCCTACAATTACATCACTCTCGTAAATCCATTTTTCATAGATTGGAAGAAGACTTTGTTTGCCATCGTCTCCTATTCCAATTACCTTAATTTTCTCCGTCATGTTTTCCTGCCTTTCCAAGTAATGTACCCTTCATTGTGTACAAACTTGTTTCAATCGAGATTCCGCCACCAATTTCCTTTAATCCGGATGAACAGCAATAGGTACAAAGCAGAGTGAAAAAGTTGTGGTAGCCATTTTCAAAAAGTAAGTCTCCTACTTGTGATGCGGTGTTTGCTTGTTTAAGCATCTCAAGTAGCTCTTGATCGTCTACTCCTGCTTCCATCGCTACATTCGCAAGGAAGTTGAAGTCAACCGGTGCACTTTTTGAATGGACCATCATGACTCCTTGGGCCACCTTCGAAAATTTCCCCATCATTCCGACAAGCGATACCTTCTTTATTCCCTGGCGTTTGCATTGTTTAAGAGTAAAACCTACAAAGTCTCCCATTTCAATAAATGCTTCTTCTGGAAGATCTGGATATTGCTGCATCCCATATTTTTCACTTCGTCCACCCGTTGTGATGACAACATGCTCACATTGACTAGCCCGTGCTACACTAATCGCTTGAACGATACTTGCCATGTATGCAGAGCTTGAAAATGGAATAACGGTGCCTCTCGTCCCTAAAATGGAAATCCCACCAATAATACCGAGGCGTTTATTTAAAGTTTTTCCCGCCATTTTTTCTCCATCAGGAACGGATATGATAATGGAAATGCCTCCAGTAATCCCATGGGTTGTAAGAACTTCCTCGGCTGTTTCAAGAATCATTTTCCTTGGGACAGGGTTAATCGCTGCTTCACCTACAGGGACGGGAAGTCCATCCTTTGTCACACGACCAACACCAATTCCGCCATCAAGTAAGATTCCGGGCTTATCACTCCAAGATACGGTCGATTTAATAAGTGCACCGTGTGTGGCATCAGGATCATCACCAGCGTCCTTAATCGTCCCTGCTTCTGCAAAATCGGACTCGATTACACAGCTTTCCATTTCAAACGTAGCAAACTTCCCTACCGGCAAATAAATCGTGCTTTCTGTTTGTTGTTCGCCAGTGATTAGTGCAAGCAAGGCCGCTTTTGTAGTGGCCGTTGCACATGCACCTGTTGTATAGCCTGAACGCATTTCTTTCTTATCTTTCTTTTTGGCTTTTCCGTCCATTGCTTATTCCTTATCTGCAAGAAGAGAAATTGCATTTAACGCTGCAACCGTGACCGTACTACCACCTTTTCTACCTACATTCGTAATAAATGGTACATCTAATTTTGCTAATTCTTCTTTTGATTCTGGTGCAGACACAAATCCAACTGGTAATCCAATAACTAAACTTGGCTTTGCTTCCCCTTCTTTAATTAATCGAATTAATTCAAGTAAAGCTGTTGGTGCATTCCCAATTGCAAAGATTCCACCGTCAAATTGCGTGATGGCTTTTCTCACTGATATAATAGCGCGAGTCGTATTTAAGCGTTTCGCTTCTTTCATGACATCTGGATCTGAAATGAAGACATGTACCCCACCGCCATGCTTTTCAATTCTTCCTTTACTTACCCCAGCTAAAATCATTTGAACATCCGCATATACTTGTTCTCCATTACGAATGGCATTAATTCCTGCTTGAATCGCTTTATTATGAAATTGCATACTATGACCTAAATCAAAATCAGCAGATGCATGGACAACACGTTGAACGACTTTGTATTGTTCATCTGTAAAGGAATGATCTCCAAATTCTGAATCAATCATATTAAAGCTAATCCCTTCAATTTCTTGTGGTTGAACGGTAAGTGGTTTAAATTCTGTTTTAAAATCCATCTTTTACTCCTCCTATTGCTTCAACATTTTCTTTCGTAAAAATCTTTTTCAAATGGCTGAGAACACTCGGAAAATCGGAAAAGGCATTTCCATATTGAATCTTTGGTCTTTGGATCATGATTGTTTCAATTCCTAGCTCTAAGGCAGCTTCTAATTTTTCATCAACAGAGCCAGCTTTCCCACTTTCCTTTGTGACCATAGTTGTTACGCCATATTGCTTGTATAAAGCAGAATTAAATTCCTTTGTAAAAGGGCCTTGAATGGCGACAATGTCTTTTTGTGGAAACCCAAGCTTTTCGCATTTTTCCATGTTGTCTTTCCTCGGTAGCATACGAGCAATCACACGTATATCTGGTTGATCCAACAACCTACGAGTAAATGTTTCTAATGTTTTACTTCCGGTTGTTAGCATGATGACACCCTTTTTTTCAGCCGCTAGCTCTGCAGCCTGATCATAGTTTTCAACCAATGTAATTTTAGGGTGGTGATAAGATTGTGACTCACGCTCATAGCGGATATAAGGAATTCCCGCTTCTTTTGCACCTAAAAGGGCATTTTTACTTGCCTCTTCAGCAAAAGGGTGACTAGCATCAACAACAGCTTTGAAGCCTTTTTCTTGAATCATGCTCACAAAATCCTGATGGGTTAGTCTTCCAACAAAAACATCTAAGCCGACCTTTTGCATTTCATTTCCTGCATTTTCTGTAACAACGGTTGTCAGAATACTGTATCCTGCTTCTTTTATGGTCATGGCCAATGCTCTAGCATCACTTGTACCAGCTAAAAAGAGAATCATAGTTTTTGAGCCTCATGTTCATGGTGATGATGATGGTGGTGACCATGGTCGTGATCATGATGATGGTGATGGTCAATATGCTCCATTGCTTCAATTCGATAGACACATGTATCACAGTTCATTTTCACTTCACCAAGCAACGCCTCTTGGATTCTATCGTTAATAATGGTTTTTAATCTTGAATGGAACCCGAAATATCCGGCAAGCTTGAATTCAATCCCTGGATGATCTTGCTCAAACTCATTGATCATGTTTTCAAGACGTTTGATTAAAATGCCAGTAAAAAGAAAATAAGGTAGAATGACAATCCTTTTAGCTCCTAGTTTGATACAGCGTTCGACGCCTTCTTTTATTAAAGGATCTGTTACACCCATAAAAGCAGGTTCTACAAATTTGTAGTTCAGCTTCTCCCATAATAAGCGAGTAATTTTATATAAATCACTATTTGCATCAGGATCACTACCACCCCGACCTAATAAAATGACAGCTGTATCTGGATCTTCTTCATTTATTTTCTCGCCGACCTCTTCTAAGCGACTTTTACAAATTTCAATTGTTTCCTCATGAATTCCGAATGGTCGGCCATAAGTAAACGAAACGTGAGGATATTTCTGCTTTGCTTCATCAATTGCTGCTGGAATATGGATTTTCGAATGACCCGCTGCAAGCAACATAAGCGGAATGACAAAAACACTTGTCGCACCCTTTTCTATACATGTTTGAATTCCTTGGTCAATAGTCGGTCTTTCAAACTCTAAAAAACAAGTTTCAACTAAAAGCTTTGAATCTAGCTGTGGCTTTAGTTCTTCAATTGTTTGTCTTACCTGTTCATTCCCTTCTGAATCTCTACTTCCGTGTCCTACTAGTAAAACAGCATTCATATACTTCTCCCCTATCCCTATTTAATCTCCACATGGAGCTGGTTCAATTTCAATCTTTGGCGTCATGTCTTTATATGTATAGCCCTGAATATTTCCTACGCGTTTAAAATATTTAAAAAATCTCTCATTTGGGTGGCCTTTTTCTTTGTATTCGTAGACAATATTTTCAATAACCTCGACAATTTTGTCTGGCTCAATTCCTTCCGCTACAGGCTGACCAGCGTGGGCTGTTCTTCCTACTGTTTTAGCACCTAAAAACAAATCGAATTTCCCTTTTCTAAAGATGATACCAATGTCTTCATTTACGGCGCCAAAACAAGCCATACCACAGCCGTTGAAGCCAATTTTTAACTCCTTAGGTAAATCAAGTCCGCCTAATTTTTGATGGAGCTCTTCCGCATGCGGGATCGAATCCTTCTTTTCCCCTTCACAGAAATCACATGCCTTTAGTTGAAAAACATCACCGATTGGTTCTACTAGAAAACCAACATCACCTAACTTTTCCGTGATAACATCTGGTTCACTAGTTGGGATTCTTAAAATGATTTGATGGTGTGGTGTATATTCCATTGAGCCCTCGCTACCAACAACTTCGGCAAGTGTCATCATTTGCTGTGGTGTAAACTTCTTATTGGCAATTCCAGGGCTAACAGCTAATTCAAAAATGGAGGTTACCGTGTTATTCACTGGTAGTTGTACATGTAGTTGGTTAGTGTTTGTTGACTTGTTTGTTACATGATCCAATTTCGAAAGAGCCTCTAAAGCAATTTGTAACGAGCTTTCTTTATTTTTTTTTGTCTTGTTTTTTGGGGTTAAGACCATATCATTAATGCCTTTATGAAGCGCCCATGGCTCATTTTCGTGTCTGAGACGTTCATGTGGCTTTAATCGTTGCTCAGTTGCACTTAACGTGTATTTTCTTTGATAGCCTCTAGGGGTGATCATTTTATTGTCATATAAAAAAGTTGCTGAATTCCCAATTACAACGGTTGTGAGCATCCCGATATCATGATCAAGCATATGTTCAAGATCTGTAATGACGATATGTTGTCGATCACGATAGGCGCTTTTGACAAGTCCAACTGGTGTAGATGGTGATCTATAGTTTAATAGGATTCTTTGTGCTTCTTGAATTTGTCTAGTCCGGCGGCCGCTTTTTGGGTTATAAAGTGTAACAACAAAATCTGCTTGTGCCGCTGCATCGATCCGCTTTTCGATTAAATCCCACGGAGTTAAATGATCACTTAGACTAATCGTGCAAGCATCATGCATGATAGGTGCTCCTAATAGGGAGGCGCAGGAATTAATCGCCGAAATTCCTGGAATAACCTCCACACTAACACCTGTGGCTTCCTTCCAGCCTTTTTCAATCAGTACTTCATAGACAAGTCCGGCCATTCCATACACTCCAGCATCACCGCTTGAAATAACCGCTACTGTTTTCCCTTCTTCTGCAAGACGGACCGCTGCTTGGGCACGGCTTACTTCCTCAGACATTCCAGTACTAATAATCTCTTGATCTGTTAATAAATCTTGAATGAGTTCAACATATGTTTTGTATCCAATAATACAATCGCTCTCTTGTATGGCATCTTGAGCCCTTTTTGTCATATGTTCAAAACTTCCAGGCCCAAATCCAATAACAAGTAACTTTCCTAACAATGAATATTCCTCCTTTAATAACGTATCAAGTTCTCGTATACGAAACTAAACCTTGCTTTTTTGTTTTTCTATTCCAACAATAGATTCTGAATATTCAGGAGCAGCAAACTGCTGTTGATCGTATGTATAAATCACACTGTCTTCTACGACTTTTCCACCAACAAGGTGATCTTGGACAATTTCTCTTGCTAAATCAGGTGAAGCAGCCTTGTACCACACGCCCTCTGGATAGACCACAACAACACAAGCATCTTTACATCTTCCATTACAACGGGTTCTTGTTGTATGGATTTTATGATCCATATCTAAGTTGGTAATTTCCTCCCTGATCGCCTGTGTGACTTCCTCGCCACCCTTTCTCATACAGCTGCTTCCATTACATATTAAGACATGGTGCTGTGTTTGAGTTAAGTTCCAAGTCGTCATCTAAACACTTCCAATCTATTAAATTTAGGAAAATAAAAAATGCACCCCTATTTAAGCAGAGGTGCATAAAAAATATCGCTAATAAAATAGCATTTTTTATTACACGTCTACCTATATGCCCGTAGGTATCAATATGAAAAAAAGGCAGGTCTCCTGACTAAGGCTCAATGCTTTTTTACGTCTTCCCAATTAGAATCAGTGACATTGTGTAAAAAAGCTCACCATAACAGTGGCGGGTACCGTGTCGGATTTTCACCGACTTCCCTATTAAGCACAACAACAGCTATTGTTATGCACCTTTCTCTCAAACTATTAAATTACTCATCTTAACCTATTACTGGATTTAACAAAATATGTCCACTTTAAAAAATAACAGCATAAGCAAAAAATCCGCTCAGGTTCAACTGAGCGGATGAAAAGGCAAATAACGAAAGCACTCCAAACTAGCAATAATTTGGCTGCGATCGTCTCACCTTCTCACCTCCCGAAGAAACTGAAACTTTATAAATTAAGACAGGTCTCCTGACTTGTGCTTCACCCTACTTTAAGTCCTTCCCATATACGCACCTTTTGTTAAAAGCACCATATACAGTGGTCAACTTATTTCGTCCACACTTACAGTTGCGGGGACAGTTCTGGAATTTTACCAGATTCCCTATTAAGCCTATTAGGCATCTTAATTTACTGCTTTTATATTGAATTTTTTGAAAAGTATCTTTTAAATCAACAACTTTTATCATATAGGGACTTTAGATATTTTTCAATGTATAATTAGTAAATAGGTAAAAAACTTGTAGATCTTAAACAAGATAAAGTTATTATTCTAGTATATTTTCATCGCCACAGCTTAGTTAAGTTTTGAAAAATTTGACCATAATGAAACAGAAAGGGTGTGTTTATATGGTAAATAAAATACAGGAAAAAATTTATTGTGGATTATAAAATGATGATCGATGACCTATCATTCTGGGAGCTCAACTCAAATATTTAAGCTTTGAATACGGCGTTTCTGAAGTAACAATTATGAGCTTGATTATTTTGAGATTAGATTGCTCGCTGTTACTCCAGAAGCTCGCGGAAAAGGAGTTGCGCAAGCATTGGTTCATGAATGTATAAAACGAACGAAGGAAAAAAGGTTTGATGCGATTGTACTCCATACTGCAGACTTTATGAAAAGCGCCATGAAATTATATGAACGAATTGGTTTTGAACGACACCCGCAACACGATTTTGAACCAGCGAATGATGGTGTGGTTGTAAAGGCATTTCGACTTTCGATTTAATCCAAATCGAACGATCAAGATTAAAAGAAAAATAGAAACGGGACATTATGCGTGCCTCGATTTTTGATTAAAGTTTTATTTATATAGCTTTCAAAAATATTTACTATAAAAATCTCGTCTCTATTTCCCACTTAGCTGAGCTCTCCATTTGGTTAAAAAGGTGTCTAGATGAGCGAGATGATAGGGATCCCTGTTTGTTTATTACGAAAAAAAGGCCAAAAAGGCGCATGAGTATTGATAACCTAAGATATATTATCAAACGAATATTTAATCGTGACGGAATAAAAAAGAATATACATCCACATCAATTAAGACACAGCAATGCTTCACATATGAATAATAACGGTGCACCACTTGAAGTGATCCAAAGCTTACTTGGTCATGTGAAGAGTGAGACCACAAAGATATATAACGGGTATTAAAGTATACTCCCCTTTCTTTATCCCCATTCCCATGTACAATGACTAAATTCGCCCGAAAATTAATATTATCGCGATTTAATTTTACAACTTCCCTAATACGGCAACCGGTCGAATATATAATTTCAAATAATGCATTCTCCATTGAAGTATGACAAGCCTCCCTAAGATGTTCAATCTCTCATTATAAATATCCATTCATAAAGATCTTCCTCTTTAAGACATAACAAAAGCGATCTTGATATTCTTATATAGAATAACAAGGTCGCTTTATACGATTTCATTTGTCATTAATAAGTATCCTTTCAATCTGCATTAAGGGTTAATGTAATTTCCCTTCATAACGTTGCTCATGATTAAGATCATCATGATGTTCGGCCATTAAATAATTAAGATAAGAATTTAATTCAAATCGGTCTCCATTCACAAAATCAGCTAGGACTAATTTCTTTTCTCTCGTCATGATGTTTCCTCCTTTTTACTTACTTCTTATTGATTCATTCTTTTTAATTAACTAGGAAATTCTCTTTAATTCTTCTGTTAATCTAAAAAATTCTTCCTTGTTTCTGTCCTGTAAAGAACGGTCAATTTCCAATTTCATTTGTTTAATACGAAAATCACGAAGGACTTTATCTAACAACAATTCAGCGTAAAAGGCATTCAAGGCTGCTATCTCTTTTTGTGGCAATGTTTCAAGTATATATTTTTTCATTGAAAATCCTCTCCTTCACCTAGTTGGTTGCTTTTCTTTTCATATAACCTTATTTCATCCGTACTAAACTTCTACCCTTTCTTATTTGTCACTTTCTTTTACAAATAATTGATCTTTCTCCAATTTTATATGAAATTTCGAGGCTTTTTTATATTCATGTCATATAATATAACGTTTTATTTTTTAAGTAATCATTTGCCGTTAGGATTCCTTATTGCTATACATGTTTTACTTTCAACCATATAGAAAGGACCGTCGATATAAATCGACGGCCCTTAGCTATGCCAGCTGAAATCAACCCGTATTACGTAACCCTGCTGCAATACCTGAGATGGTTAATAACACTTCAGTCAGTAATTCTTCATTTGGCTCTTCTTGCTGACGCAGCTCTTTTATAAGCTCCACTTGCAAGAAATTTAATGGATCTACATAAGGATTTCGATGATGAACAGATTCTTTAATGTTTGGTGTATGGTCTAAGAGCTCTTCATCACCCGAAATTTTTAGTAAAATCGCTTTAGTCTTTTCATATTCATTCGTAATATTACCAAAGATACGATCTGCGATATCTTTGTCATTTACTAGATCAGTGTATTCTTTAGCTGTTGTGATATCCGCCTTCATTAGTGCCATCTGCAGATTATCAATTGTTGAACGGAAGAATGGCCATTCTTCGTACATACGTTGTAATAGCTTAAGATTCTCCTCACCTTTTGAAGCAAAACTTTCCAAACCAGTGCCTGCAGCATACCAAGCTGGTAATAACTGGCGACTCTGTGTCCATGCAAAAACCCAAGGGATTGCACGTAAATCTTCTAAACGTGTACTATTTTTCCGTTTCATTGGACGAGAACCAATCGTAAATTCTCCGATTTCCTTTAAAGGTGTTGCTTCTGTAAAATAAGTTAAAAAGCCTGGATCTTCAAATACGAGTGATTGATACTTTTTAAGAGAAACAGCTGAAATTTCTTCCATTGCGACTTCCCATGCTTTTTCACGAATATGCTGTTGCTCTGATTCCTCTGATAAGTTAACAGATGCCTCAAGCAATGTTGATGTTGCTTGCTCTAAACTACGGTAGGCAATGTCTTCAAGCAAATAACGTGATGATAACACTTCACCTTGCTCGGTGATTTTCACTCCATCTCCAAGTGTTTCGACTGGTTGTGAAAGAATGCTGCGGTTTAATGGACCGCCCCCACGACCTAATGAACCGCCGCGGCCATGGAAGAATTTCAAGCCAATATTATAGCGTTTTGCCATGTCATGGATTTCAATCTGTGCTTTGTAAAGCTTCCAGTTTGCCGTTAAGGTTCCGCCATCTTTACTACCATCTGAGTAACCAAGCATGATTTCTTGTGAATCACCATGGATTTTCAGGTGATTGCGGTAAACATCCATATTAAATAATTTTTCCATAATGTCAGGACCAGCTGTTAAATCATCAATTGTCTCAAGAAGCGGTGCAACATTTAAATGACTTTCAACTGTACCATCGGCGTGTAGTCTATAGATACCAGCTTCTTTCGCAAGTACTAATACTTCAAGCAAATCACTTGCTGCTTCTGTCATACTAACTAGATAAACAAGGATTGATTTTTTGCCGAATGTCTCATGCGCTTTTTTAATCATTGTAAAGACTTGCAGCATTTGTTGCGTTTCTTTTGAATAATCTTCATTTAATAATAAAACAGGACGTGGATCACGTAATACATTTTCCAATGTCTTAATTTTCTCTTCTTCAGAAAGTAGCGAATAATCGTCAGTTACTTTCACTTTACGTAAAATTTCTGTAATCGCTGCTTCATGCTCTCCACTATGGTTACGAATATCTAGTGTCGCTAAGTGGAAACCAAATATCTGAACTTGTCTAATTAATTTCTCCAGCATTTTCAATTGACGATCTGCTGGCTGATGATTATTTACACTACGGTGAATTAAAAATAAATCTTCTAATAATTCGTCAGATGATGTATACCCTATTTCAGATTTTCCAACTTCATTAAGACGTGCGATAATCACAGCGAGTTTACGACGATACACTTCATTTTCAACAGGCCATTTCTTTTCATTTGTTAAATAAATTTTTTCATCGTTTTTTACATTCTCTAGTAATTCTTCACTAATATTAACGCGTGTTATGGAGTGACTGAAGCGTTTCATCACATCAACTAGTGCTTCATTGTATTTCTTTATCGCTAGATCACGGTGTCTTTCTAACGTCTCCCAAGTTACTTCAGGTGTAACATTTGGGTTTCCATCACGATCACCGCCAATCCAAGATCCAAAGCGAAGAAAATTAGGAACTTCCCACTTATGATCAGGGAATTGTTCGATTAAACCTTTTTCCAAATCCTGATGAATATCAGGAAGAACATCAAAGAATGTTTGATCAAAATAATACAGTCCATTACGCACTTCATCAATAACAGTTGGTTTGCGATCACGTAGCTCATCTGTTTGCCATAAAATTGTCACTTCATTTAACAAGCTATCCTCGAGCTTTTTCCGTTCCCTTTTCGTTAACATATTGTTATCTAACGCCTTTAAAATGTTAGAAATGCGTTTTTGTATTTCAATGACTGAGCGCTTTGTTGCTTCAGTTGGATGAGCAGTAATAATTAACTCTAAGGATAATGTATTCAATACATTTTGTATTGTCGCCTCATCAATTTTATTTTCTTTAAGTGATAATAGTGCACTTTCGATTGAGGCTGGTTGAACAACATGATCATCTTGAAGCTGATATTCACGACGTCTGCGAATGCGATGGTTTAACTCTGCGGCATTGATAAGATGGAAGTAAATTGAAAAGGCGCGAATAACTTGGTTACGCATCGGTGGATCTAAATTTACTATCTCTTCTTTTAATTCTTGATAAATTTCTTTATCAAACTGATTACGAAGAGTTTTAGCCATCACTCTTAATTTCTCTACTTTATCAAGTAGCTCTGTTCCTCCATGGTGAACAAGGATTTCACCTAGAATATGACCAAGAGCTTTAACATCCCGTCGTAATGGAAGATTGCTATTATTTGTTTCCATTCTAGTTGTCATAGTGACACCTTCCCTCTAATTTTGTTATTCTACTAAATAGTATGATAATTCTATCATATCACTTCTCAGCGGGAATTTCACGCTTATTTTCGCTAATTGATATCAATGTTAGATCATTCGATAAATTACAATCTCATCCTGATATCATTTCTAATTCACACTGAAAAAGTTCCAAAACTATGTATACCCTACTAAAGAACTCTTAAACCTTTTTATATAAATCCACCACATCAAAGACAAAAGACACATCCAAAGAGCCAGGATAGTCTTTTTGCTATGTCGATGGACTATATCATTTCTTTTTCAAATAAACAATTATTCAAAAACTCTTCATAAAGGTCATTAAAGCAGCTTGGACGGAACATATTTGCAGCATGACCAGCATGTTTTATCTCTTTGTAAATAACATGGGGGATCACTGTTTCAAGATCTGTTAAAGACGATTTATATAAATGATCATGATCACCCATAATCCAGAGAACAGGCATTGTTAACTTTGTTAAATCACTGCGTAAATCATAGTGAAGACGATGATATATTGCATCTATCAGTACATTATCAGCTAATTGCAACCCATATTTATAATAGATTTTATGAGAGATAATCGAATAGGGATCTATCATACTTTCTCTTGGATAAATATCATGTGAATATTTCTTCAACCATACTGAATACTCTTCATCGCGCAACTCCCAATAATGCCGGAATACATCAAATAGTTGTGAAGGAGAATTATAATGACCACCTATAAAGCATAAGCTTTTAACTTTCCATTTCCACTTGTTCGCAAAAATTGTACTTACATAGCAGCCATAACTAAGCGAACAAATATGAGCGTTTTCAAGTCCTTCCTTGTCAAAGAAATCCTCTAATTGTTTGATTAAATTTTCTAATGTAAACTCTACCGGTTTTCCTCTGTCATCACCATGACCAAGTAAGTTGTAGGAATAGGTGTTAAAGCCTTCATCAAAATATTCCATTTGTTTTGTGAAGGCCCTTTTTGTTCCCGTTAACCCGTGTATAAAAACAATGTTCTCTTTCATTCATCCTCCAGAAGATAAAATAAGGCTGTTTTCGTATACTTTGTTGCTTTTTATTAAGTAGTGAGGTGTGGTCGATTTCCGCTACAGTTGCTCGCTCCAATCAACCTTAATTAGTTTTTGCTTAAAAAACTACCTAAAAACAACAATTTTTTAGAAAAGAGCCTAAAATAAAGACTTATGAATATTCCTTTCTATCGATATTAACCAATAATTGTAAAGGAACAGTATCTCATGAGTTAAATTTTTGTAATGGTAATAAGATAAATTCTATACTTTATTAAAAAATGGCTCGGCTCTTTTCTAGAACTCTTTAGGTTGATTGGAGCAGAACGCAAGACTCCTACTCCTCGATCGTAAATGCCTGGGGGTCTCACCTGTCCCGGGGAATGAAAACCTTAGAAGGCACAAAAAAGATTTATACTCATGTAGAAAAAGACAATCTAATTGGATCAGCCTTTTACAAAGCAAAAGGATTCAAAGTTGTCTCTGAATTTGATGATGACTTTAAAGGGCATCTTCTTAAAACAGTTAGGCTGGTCTTAGATATGTAAAGTCTGCTTTTTTGCAGACTTTTTAACATGTGTGATTATTGAGACCTCACCCATTCGATCATTTGAATAATAAGTATAAAATAATCACACCAACAACAATGAATCCTCCAATTGTCGGACTGCCATAAAATGCTCTATTCCAGCCATCATCCGTTTCAATTTTACTTTTTTTACGTTTATCTTCATCCAATTGAATCCCTCAAATCCAGTTTCATTTTTATTTAAGTTCTTTCTCCAACTTTTTACTCGTACATTTTATGCCACCAAAATGGAATGTGTTGATACATCTTTTATATGAATACGATTCAAGAAATATTTAGTTTCATTCATTTAAAGTAATTCATTCCGCCTCCTTAATAAAGCCCAATCTATGAAAAATATTGTTTTACCTTGGACAAGCCGGGTATATATGGAGTGTAGAGGTTGATTAATATTAAAAAACAATGGAGGTAATACCCTATGAGTAAACATGTTTTAGGTGTTTATCATTCAAAAGATGAAGTGATTCAAGCTATAGAAGAAGTTCAAAATGAAGGATATTCTGTAAACGACTTGTCCATTCTTGCGAATACAAGGGACTTCCCTTATTCTATCCAAAATGAAACAGGAGTATCGACCGAGGACCTCGGCGAGGCGGAAAATACCCGAACGTATAAGGAGAAAGGTTTTTTTGAAAATTTATTTTCAGCACTTGAGGTAAATACAACTTCAGATCATAATGAAATCTCATATTACGATCATCTAGTTGGGCTTGGCTTTGATAACGCAGCTGCCCGTGACTATGAAAAGGATCTAAATTCAGGAAAAATTTTACTTCTTGTTGATAGTGGAACAGGGACATTTACTGCTCCTTCAGCAGGCGGTATCACTGGTACCTCTGTAATTGATCAAACAACACTTGATACAGATACACTCGGTACAAATAAAGAACGTTCCCTAAAGCTTCGTGAAGAACAACTTGATGTTACGAAGGAGCGTGTTCAGACCGGTGAAGTAGAGGTTCGTAAAGACGTTGTTGAAGAACAAAAAACAGTTCATGTTCCTGTAACACATGAAGAAGTCTATGTAGAGAGACGGACAGTTGGCGATGCTGCAATAGACGACACAGCAGCAGCCACAACAAAACCAATAGGTGATGAAGAAACAATCCGTGTCCCGATTGTCGAGGAAAAAGTCGAAGTAACGAAAAAACCAGTGGTAACAGAGGAACTGGTCATCGGCAAAAGACAGGCAACGGAAACAGAACAAGTGACTGAGAATATTAAACGTGAAGAAGCCCGGGTGGAAACAGACGGTGATGCAACAGTTGATGAAACGACCATTGACCGTAACCGCCTGAACGAAGACCGATTATAATTTTCATACTAGGAGAAAGCCCCAAACGTCTAGCTTTTGGGGCTTTCTCCTATTAAAAATCTACAAATCTTGAGATAAACGAATCATATCCCTGCACTGAATACCATTTTCAAAAATATCCTCTGGATAGTGCCTAATAAAAAAGTTTCTATCAATACCAGTGATTCTAAACCCACACTTTTGATAAAGCGCTAACTGTCCAATACTTGAATTACCCGTACCGATTTCTATCGTTTTGAATCCACTTAACTTTGCTGTTTGAATCGCATGCATTACTAACTGTTTTCCAATCCCTTTACCGTGATGGATTTCTGCAACTGCAATATTTACCAACTCAACTGTTTCAGGTCTTAACGGTAGCAATACGTATACCCCAATCACTTGATCATCTTTTTCAGCTAAAAAGCACTCTCCCCTTTTCACATATTCCTCAACAAGAATGTTGGAAGGGTCAGCTAATAACAATAAATCGATTGGAGCTTCTTCATCTGAATGTCGTTTTCGAATATTCATATTCCTCTCCGTAACATATTCATTTTTTAGATAACGGAAACGAACGTTAACAATCATCCGCCTCAAGGTCTTATCCGCAAAAAAATTTCCCTCTTGATACTTTCCTTCATTATAAATGACTGTCCTATTCGGTTGAAGGAAAAAACATTAAAACTTAACAGATCAAAGGATAGGAGTTCTTTCTTATTTCACTGAGAATAACTTCAAACGGGAGGCAACAATGTTGTGCAGATTATCTAAAGTTTCCAATTTCATGAATACAAAAAAACAGCTCCCAACCATTATGAAAGCTGTTTTCATCCTTACTATCTCATAAAACGTAAAGTTACATCGGCAAGAAATAACCATCTTCACCAAATTTCACTTCATGCAGATCCTCTAATATTTCGATATTTTCTTTATCTTTCAACTCATTAAAAATGGCTTCAGATACAAATAATTCCCCAATATGAAGAGTATTTGGAATCCTTACAATTCTTGCCTCTTCCAATGCAACACCCCAGTTAGCGCGTAGAGCTGCTTTTAGTGCTTCTTGGTCATTATCAAGAACAATCGGAATATTTGCACGAGCTAAAAATGTACTTGTGACAACATTTTCATTCATTGTTTTCAAATCGATTTTTTCAAATAAACGTTTTGTAGTTAAATCAGCTAATCCAATTCCCAACGCATTGCCATGACTAGCCTCACTTAAGTTTGATGCAATGACATATTTAATAGAAGGTTTTTTAGGCTCTTCTACGCCTAATACACGGATTCGACCGATAATATTCGTATCCATACCTGTTCCACTATAGTTTTTACCGATTTCATCAACTACTAAAATATCCATTTCATCAACCGGAAGACTTGGCATCAAATCAAATGCTTTTTTCAGTAATTCTCTTTCGCGCTCCTCAATTTGGTCTGGTTGGATCGCTTCGATAATCGCTGTTTCTTCATGAGCGTTTTCAACAATGGCTACACCAAATAATGTATTTGAATTTTGAATGGCTACTTTTCCAACTTCAGGCATCATATCACGAATTCCCTCAATACCATAAGTATGCAAAGCAAGTGCTTGTTTATGTTTACCCATACCAATTGAGGCCATTTTTAAGACGCCGCTTTCAATATCCTTTTTAAAATCAGTATGTGGCTTCACACGGCCCATAATGATAATTCCATCTGCACGATAAGCATACTTATCAATATAAACAGGAATACCTGCTGATGTTTCGCCAATTTCAACTACATCCATTGATGAACGAATTTCACAACCTGTTGATTCTTCCGTTACTCCTAAACCTTCCAGAACCTCAATTTGCCCCTCAGCTGTAGCACCGCCATGGCTTCCCATTGAAGGAATGATAAACGGTGTCGCCCCTCTCTTTTTAATTTCATCAGCAACACTTTTAACGATTAATGGAATATTTGCAATCCCCCTGCTTCCAACGGTAATGGCTATCTCCATGCCAGGCTTAATTTTATCATCTGCTTTCACATGAATAAATTGTTCTGTAATTGTTGCAGCGATATTCTTTATACTTTCAACATGGAATTTTTGTCTTATTTTTGCGAATTTCGGTAAAGACATAAGGTAACACTCCTTTCAATTTAAACAAGCATTATTCATTATTGCCAGTGTCCGTATAACAAAATCTTTATAATAGGAAAGCAAGAGATCTGCCCTACAATCTCTTGCTACATTATTGTTATTTTTCAGGTGCTAATTCAATCGCCATACGAATCGCTTCTTTTAACGATAACTCGTCTGCAATATTTTTTCCTGCGATATCAAAAGCTGTTCCATGGTCAACACTTGTACGAATCGTTGGAAGACCGACTGTAATATTTACTCCAGCTTCAAGACCTAAAACCTTAATTGGCCCATGCCCTTGATCATGATATTGTGCAACAACTATGTCAAAGTCGCCGCGTTTTGCTCTAAAGAATAATGTATCTGCAGGAAGTGGCCCTTGTACATTTATTCCTTCTGCCTGCGCTTTTTCTACAGCTGGAATAATTTTCTCTTCTTCTTCACCATTTCCAAAAAGACCATTTTCACCAGCATGTGGGTTAATCCCGCAAACTGCGATTCGAGGAGATTTAATCCCTGCTTTTTGTAATGTTTCGTGTGCAAGTTTAATGACTGTATATTGACGATCAACGTTTATTTTATTAATCGCATCGATAATACCTACATGTGTTGTCACATGAATCACTCTTAAACCTGGCGCAGATAGCATCATGGCGAAATCTTTTGTATTTGTTAATTCGGCTAAAATTTCAGTGTGTCCCGGATAAATATGACCTGCTTTATGAAGTGCTTCTTTATTTAAAGGTGCTGTACAAATCCCTTGAATTTTCTTTTCATTCGCATAAGCAATCGCCTTTTCTAAATAGCGAAATGCAGCATTTCCAGCCTCAGAAGAAACTTGTCCCCAAGGTAAATCTTCAGAAACTAAATCTAAATCGATAATATCGATTGTTCCGTATTGGCACTTTGCATCTTCAGGATTTGAAATGCTATTTAATTGAAGATCAATATTTGTTACAACCAAAGCTCTTTTTATCATTTTAAGATCGCCAATGACAAATGGACGGCAATTTTCATAGATGTTTTTATCATTCAAAGATTTAACGATAATTTCAGGTCCGACTCCTGATGGGTCCCCCATTGTAATCGCGATATTTGGTTTTTTGGTAGTCATCATTATTTCCTCCCGTTTTCACATCTTAATTCACCAAGCATATCGATTACAACTAACTAAAATTCATATATGCCTGGTGTTCTTCCATCACATTTAAAACTAATTCTGTAAAAGCGTTCGTACTCTTTCCTGCACCCAATTAGAATAAAAGCTCTCAATGAAAGTCCTTAAGAATAGTTAGTCTTACGCCAATCACTGTTTTCAACATGGGCATTTACTTCAGTAATTGTTTGAAGAGCTTTTGAAAGTGCTTGTTCCGTTCCAAATGCACCCGCTTTTGTAACAAGAGGTATGCCATCATACAAGCCTCCGAACAATTTCCCATATGGAATACCGGCTTCTACCTCACCAATTACCCGTATTCCATCTCCATTTAATACTTTACAAGTAGCTCCTGCAATATCTCCGCCCGTTAAAATAGCCCCGCAAATATTCTTGCTTTCTATTAATTGACCGGCAATAACTCCCATAGATTGAGCAATTGTATTACCTACCTCAAAGTTCGTTAAACCAAGCTTTTTTTGAAGATCCTTTACTCTGTTTATTGTCTCCCGCTCACGATTGGTTGTTACCACTAAATCGCCTTTTTCTAGTAATGCTTGCCCAGCTTTAACAATACGATTAATTTCAAGTTTTCTCCTATCTTCGTAAAAGAATTCCTCAGGAGAAATGACAATTTCTTCAACATTCTTTTTCTCTTTTAAATGTTGAATTTGTCGATGAGTAATCGAATTTACACTACCTGCTACTACTAGTACCGGAAGTCGTTCACCTTCCAGTGTCTTGCATAGCTGCTCTTCACGATGACTTGAGTTTGTCAGATGATAAGCAATTCCAGCTGAACCTACCCACAGGAAATTTTCATGTGTACTTTCAGCAGCTTCAACAATCGTTTTTAGTTCTTCGTCAGTTGTAGCATCAACGATGATAATTTTTGAATCTTTACCAGAGGACAACGCAATCATTTTTTCTGATAAATGATCTTTTCCTTTTCGCACATCATCAATTGAGATTAATTCAACTTCCCGCTTACTTTGATTCTTTAGCAATTTTGGTAAGTAACTTTCTTTTACTGGGCAGGCGGGATCATTTGCAATTTCTGTTTCCTCTAATAACACGCCATTGACATAATGCATTCCATTCATTGTAATCCGCTTACTTTTCGGAAAAGCCGGTACAATAAACGAGGTTTTATAATTAAATACATCCATAACTGCATCAATTTCCGGACCAATATTTCCCCTCATGGTGGAATCTATCTTTTTAAAGACTTTTGTAATATCTAAGTTTTTTAATTGAGTGGAAAGATTAAAAACGACATCATAAGCCTTTTCTGAAATTAATGCCCGACTATCTGAATTTAAAACAATGACATCTTCACTTAAATGTGTTGGTTGTAATTTTGTATCTGAAAATAGCACTGTCGTATTTAAATCCTGTTTTGCAAATTGAACACCAGTATCATTTGCGCCTGTTAAATCATCTGCTATTACTGCAAGTTTCACCTTTATCCCGACCCCCTTTACACGCAATTTCAGTTATATGAGTTGCGTTTTTTTAGTTTTATTCCGGCTTATAGAGCCTATTCATTAATGTTTAATAAGTTTTTCTATTTGATCCTCTAATAGAATGTGCAATTGCTACTTTGTTTTACTGCTTTAATGGAGTTTTATTTTCAAATACTAAAAACGCTTTCAGCACTTCTTATAATAAATTAAAATGTTGCATTTAGCAATGTTTTTTATAATTTTTTCTAATTAATTTTAATGTGTTGTTTTTTGCATCAGTTCCCATTTTCCTTTGTATATAAAAAGCGCAAGCTATTATTTTAGCTTACGCCACAAGGTAGAACGGTTAATCCCCAAACGTTTAGCTGCTTTTGATTGATTCAACCCCTCTTCTTCAAGTACCTTCGTAATGACTTGTTTTTCAATTTCTTCTAATGTACCGCTTAAATCGATATGTGTTAGTTCATCACTCTTTTTCACCTGCTGCTCTAATCGATTTAAAACTGTCACAACTGCTTCCTTCTCAATATAAAAAGAATGTGATTGTAAAAATAATTGTTCAATTACTTGTTTAAGTTGCTCTACATTTCCAGGCCATTCATAGTTGATTATCTCATGCAAAGCATCCAGTCGAATCCCAACTACTCCATTTCCATATTTAGGATGTAATTCAGATATAAATACATGAACCAAATCCTCAATATCCTCTCTTCGTTCTCGGAGTGGCGGAATATATATGCTTACCCGCCCTAATGTTTCATATAATTCGGTGTGAAATGAGCCATTAGATACCTTATCTTCGATAGTACTCTCAGAAGAAACGAGCCATTGCAGCATTTTATTGCTTTCATTCTTAACTATTTTATATAACTCTTTTTGCATATAAGAGTTCAATTTATCGATGTTTTTTAAGTAAATGACACCATTGGCGTATTTTAGGAAAAAGTTTTCGTTCATTAAATTTTTCAGCTGTTCTGTACTTAATAAATCACAATGCAACACGATAAATGGTTCATTCTTTGTTTTCCTTTTTAAATAGATGGAACGGGCAGCTAATTCTTTCCCATTTCCCTCTTCTCCCATAATCCATACGGGTTCTTCCCTTTTACCGTATTGATCGATTTGATTTAACACCTTCTGAATTTGCTCGCTTTTTCCGGAAATAGGGATAAAAGAAGATGAGGTATGAAATTCTATTGCATTCATATTCACTTCTCCTTCCTGAACATCAGCTTGATTAGGAAGGATTTTTTCAAGAAAAAATACTGTAGCATCCCCTTGAGGACATGCCTTTATTTTCCAAAACGAATGATTGATGTGAACGGTTTTGCTTTGTTTTTCGCCTGTTAATGCCGTTTCTTTTAATAACGCTGATATTTCCGCGGAGTTTTCTAAATCGATCCAGTGAAATTCTTTATTGAAGCGTTCATTCCCATATACAATTTTTTCAGCTTTATTAAATACTCCAATTGCCTGTTCGTTACAATCTAGAATGGATTGAAATAAAAAAACATCCTGCTGTAGCTGCGAGAAAATGCGATATGACCTTCTCGTTTCTTCTAATGCATCAATGATAGCTTCCTTCCCAGATGTAATTAACACTCCTGTCATACCTAATTGCTTTGCAGCTTGAACCGTCACAACATCCCCAATTACCACTTCATAGCCAAGTTTTTTTAAATTCGTTAATTTATCTTTCACTTCGGTATCTTTCGTAATCGTTAATGTTTTAATATCAAAATCTAGAAGCTTACAGATCGTAGCAGCACCTTGTGTTATATTCGAAAATCCAACAATAGCCGCTTTACCCGAAAATCCTTTTACTAGTGTTAGTATGCGTAACACATCATAGCCTGTCACCTGAATATCAATCACCGGGATTGATACAGCCTCCTGAATCAAAGAAGCTGTACCACCCCGACTGATTATGACATGATAGCCATTCTTTTCGGCATCCTTTGCAATAGCAACTCCCTCATATAAATTTCCTAATTCAATTTGTAATTGAATATCTTCTACTTCTTGATCGATTTCTTTCATCATTTCAAGCAATCCCTCGTAGGGGACAATTACCAATGCTTTAATCATTTTTCAGTCACCTTCTGTTGCAAATTCAAATCCCTCAAACCTCCAAGGGTCTGTTATGAGATTACTTTTTGTTTACACTAGCAGTTAATACTTTATTCATGCTGCCGCTCACATAGCCTTGTAGATCAAGAGTGACATATTTATATCCAAAGCTCTGCAAATTCTCCATGATATCTTTATGCTTCAATAAAACAAGCTGCATATCTTGAGGCTCTACTTCAATCCTCGCAATCTCTTGATGAGTTCGCACGCGGACTTGTCGAATTCCTAACCCTTTAATATAAGCCTCCGATTTTTCAACCTTTGTTAATTTTTCCTGGGTGATTTTTTCACCATATGCAATTCGGGAGGATAGACAGGCGAATGATGGTTTTTCCCAAGTAGGCAAGTTTAATTGTTTTGAAAGTTCACGAATTTCCTCTTTATAAAGATTTGCCTCTTGGAGCGGCCCGCGAACACCGTGTTCTTTGGCTGCACGTACTCCAGGACGATGTTCACTCATATCATCTGCAATCAAACCATACACTACGTTTTTAAAACCCTTTTGATGCATGATAGGAACGATTTGTTCAAATAATCCATTTTTACAGAAATAACAACGGTTCCGGTCATTTTCTGCGTAGCCTGGTATACTTAGTTCAGAGGTTTCAATTACTTGGTGTGTTGCCCCAATCAGATTTGCAAGCTTTTTAGCTTCCTCTAATTCACTTGAAGGGTATGTTTCAGAATCAGCCGTAACAGCCAGAACTTTTTCAACACCTAAAACATCAACAGCAACCTTTAATAACAATGTACTATCGACACCGCCAGAAAAAGCAACAACAACATCGTCCATCTCTCTTAAGATTTCTTTTAGTTGTTCATACTTTTCATTCATCCAAATTCCACCTAACTTTATTTTTTTAACTTTGGCTGTTTTCGCATACTTTGTTGCTATTTACCAAGTAATGCGGTGTGGTTGATTGCAGCGAGAGATGCTCGATGACCGCGGGGCGGGCGGTGAGCCTCCTCGGCGTAAACGCCTGCGGGGTCTCACCTGTCCCGCTGCTCTAAGCAGGAGTCTCGCAATCTGCTCCAATCAACCTTTAATATTTTTCGTTTTAAAGACAACAACCTTTACGAAAAGAGCCTTAACTTTTTACAATGTATAATAACTGCGAAATATAACGAATGGATTTGTGCATTTTGCAACACTATTCAATTATATGCGAATTTCCCTCAAAGTAAAAGTAATTATTAAAGCGATTTCAACATTAAGTTTCATAAATATAGAATTTATATACAATGCAAAAAAAAGAACCATTTTATAAAAAATATAAAATGGTCACTTTTATTATTTTATAAAACGATATCTAATAATAGAGTACATACCAATCCTGATACAGCAACAATTGTAGAAAGGACTGTATACGTTCCGAATGCTTCTTTCAGGGTCATACCTAAAGACTCTTTAACCATCCAGAAACCAGCGTCATTAACATGTGATGCAATTGCACTGCCCGCTCCAGTTGCAAGTGCAACTAGCTCTAAGTTAACGTCAGGAATTGTAGCAAGAGATGGAAGGACCAACCCTGCAGTTGTTAAAGTTGCAACTGTTCCAGATCCTAAGCAGATACGTAATATTGCTGCAACTGTCCATGCAAAGAAGACAGGGGACATAGCAGATCCTTCGAATATTTTAGCAACATAATCACCAACGCCTCCATCAATAAGAACTTGCTTTAGTGCACCGCCGCCACCAATAATTAATAGCAGCATCCCTAATGAATTAATTGCTGAAGAACATGAATTCATCAAATTCTTGATCGGAACATTTCTTCTTAAACCCATCGTGTAGATTGCAAGCAATAATGAAAGCACCATAGCTGTCGAAGATGTACCGATAAAACGAATGATTTTCACTAACATATTATCTTCAAATCCCATTGCTGGCTGAATCATATCAACCGCTGCACCCAAAGCCATTAAAATAACTGGGAATAGTGCTGTAAATACACTGATACCAAAACCAGGTGTTTCTTCTAATTTGAATGTTTTTTGAACCCCAAATGAGTCACTGCCTTCTCTTGTCCAAGCAGTAGGAACAATTTTTTTAGCTAACTTTGGATACAAAATACCTGCTAGTATAACAGTTGGAATTGCGACAATGATACCGTAAATTAAAACTAAACCAATATTTGCTCCATATTCAGCTGCTACTGCTGTTGGGCCCGGATGCGGGGGTAAGAAAGCATGTGTTGCTAAGGCAGCAGTAACCATAGGAAGACCTAAATGCACAATGGAAACTTTTAATTCTTTTGCAATTGAGAATATAATTGGAACTAATAATACGATTGTTACTTCAAGGAATAATGCGATCCCAACAATAAATGAAGCAAACAAAACAGCCCATTGAATTCTTTTTTCCCCGAATTTGTCAATCAAGGTTGTAGCAATACGATTGGCGCCACCTGCATCAGCAATTAATCTGCCAAGCATAGCTCCCATCCCAAATATTAAGGCAATATGACCAAGCGTTCCGCCTAAACCGCTTTCAATTGATGCAACAACTTCTGCCATAGGCATCCCTAATGCCAAAGCTACGATGAATGAAACAATGATTAATGAAACAAATGTGTTTAATTTGAAGCCCATTATCAAAATAAGTAATAATAGAACCCCAATTGCAATAATTACTAAAGGCATAATTATCCTCCCCATTTACTTTCTAGTAGTTTTTTATAAATGTGCTGCAATTATTTTCACTTATGAAATAGTAATTATGTTCTTCCTTACAACGATTCTGTAGTTTCAAATGAATAGAACTGTTAACGCTCTCAATATAATTGCAAGTGCTTTCAAAAAAGGTTAAATAAAGTAAGAATTAAGACAACTGTTCCTTTTTTACAATTATTATTCATCTGGAAGAAATCGTTTATAAAGGACGATTATCCATATATCCTTTTTTCATAGTAAAATGATAATAATGCAACGTTTTTTCACAATTAACGCTTAATAAACGCAACATTCACAACAACTGTTGTTTATCGCATCACACTGTGAACAAAATCATTTTATACTCTACTGATAATCTTGTCAAGCAGACATAATAGATAATTCTTGTTTCTTTTTTCAACACCATTCATGATGGATTTTAAATTATGTGTTTTTACTACCCTTCATTTTGGATTAACAGGCTTTTCAATTCCATAATTTTCTTCTTTCACTCGATAATTGGCATGCCTTCTATCCTATACAATTGTTGTCATATGAAACAGAAACATCCACATTAACTTGTATCTCCCCGATATAGGTTCTTTATCAGCTGTTTGACGGAAACCCAGTTTTATGAAAACTTATTATTGGTTCAGATTGAGGCTTACAGTTGTTTATTACTCTTTCTTATTCTCTCCTAAAAAGTTTCAGGGTATTACATTCAGGTATTTCGGTTTGTGAGGGATTTATTCTAAAATAAAGAGCAGAATGGATAATGTTAAGAAGACAAAAAATAAGGTATGAAAAAAACACTTAGAGTGTAGTTACTTTAAGTGTTCTTTTTCATATAAATAATGCAGCCTTTTTTAGAAAATAAGGTATTAATCTACTATAGGAGTCGATATTTTTGAGAAACAATCGTTTCTAAATTTTCTCTAAGCCATATCTCGGTTATTGTACCTTTAACATATTCTCCTTTTTCATTTTGTACTGCAATTGCTTCGTTAGATCTTTTTCTCTAGAGCAGAGCAACCGAAAAATAAGATGCAAATCATAGATATTACAAGTGTTTTTTTCAAATTTCTCTTGGCTTTATAGACACTTGAAGATTCTTTTATTCACTCAACAAATCCAGTATAATTGTTACTTTAAACAAATCCCCATCAACATCAATGTCTAAAGAACCATCATGTAAATCAATGATTGATTTAGCAATCGCCAGACCTAGTCCTGATCCGTCTGTATGGCGTGATTCATCACCGCGCTTAAATCGTTCGAAAAGCTCATCTACATCATCACTGAGTTCATATTTCGATACATTTTTAAACGTAATGATTGTCTGCCCCTTTTCTTCCTTTACATTGATATAAGCTCTTGTGTTTTCAAGTGAGTATTTCAAGATATTGCCGATTAAGTTATCAAAAACTCGCCATAGCTTTTGCCCATCAACATATGCATAGACAGACTTTTCTGGTTTTGAAACACGAAATTGGATGTGAGAAGATTGAATCGTCTCATTGTACTCAGCTAATGCTTGTTGAAGCAACTGAATGATATCCACTTTTGCTTTTGATAATTCAATATTTCCGCTTGCCATTTTTGATGCTTCGAAAAGGTCATCGATTAATACCTTTAAACGCTTTGATTTCCGGTCAATAATTTCAATATATGAATTTCGTTCATCTTCATGTAATTCTGGATTTTTCAGTAGCTCTGAATAGGTAATGATCGATGTTAATGGTGTGCGTAAATCATGACTGACATTTGTAATTAACTCTGTTTTGAGCTTTTCACTTTTCGCTTGTTCTTTTTTCGATATTTTCACACCATGTTTCATCGTATTTATATCTTCTGCAAGTTTAGCAAAAACAGATTTTCCAATAATTTTTAAATCAGGCTCAAAATGACCTTTTGCTAATGCATTTGTATTTCTAATAATTTGGTTAAAATATCCGGTTCTTTTTACAACGATAATAAACAATGGCAGCCCTATTAATAAAAGCGCGGGAACATATCCTATCAGAAATAACGGTTCAACGATAATAAGAATTGTTCCAACTCCAAATAAAAACACAATACCAAGAATGAGAAAAACTTGTGTGCCTACCCTGCGATTAATGAATGCATTTCGGAACATTTTTATAACTGAAACGGCAAATGAGCTTCTCCAAACTTCTTTATCAGTTCTCATCAATTTTAGTCTTGGATACAAATAAATTCCTTGGATCATAGTAAACCAGATAAATATGGTCATAATGATAAGTTGAAAAATAATCCTATCCAGAGAAAAATTATATATATAGGGATTATCTGCGAATAATGCGAGAGAAATTAACCCTGTAATTCCAAAAAGAATGACTGCTATATCAATTGGTATTTTATGATATAAATTTATCCATTCTTGTGGAGCAATTTTACTGATTACCTTGATCTTCTTCCCAATCATAATGCTTACTATAAAAGCGATGATAGCGGTGATTGCATAAATAAAAAACACAATTCGATTATGATTATATTCATAATAATTAGCGATAATAAAATTCGTATTATTTGCTTCTTTTGATATCGCAATTTCCCCTTCGAACAAAGCATTTGAATTAGCATGATTGATAACGTCCTCATACCCCATAATAAATGGTTGTTCCTTCATGCCAAGATAGCTTCGATTTTTTGTCGGGTAGTTTTGGATAAATAACATATCTTTGTCATTTATATACTTATCTACTGATTTACTATCTTGCAGATTCGTATAAACCTCTCCTGTTTTTGTATCTTTAAGATAATATGCAAATGCTTCTTTGTATTCTGAAAAATCTTCTCGATAACCTTCAAGCTCTTTGTAATACTCATCTACTCTTTGTTCTTTTTCTTTTACAATTTTTTGTTTAACATATTCATCACTTTCAAAGTTTTTTGTAATATCTTCTATTTTTTTATCTCTTTCATTTTTATAGATATCGGCGAGATTTTGGCTGTCATTCGCGATCGCTTCCTCAATTTCAGCTGCATATTGATTTTCGATACTTGATAATTGCTCCGTTAAATCTCCATAACGAAAGCGGTACTCTTCTATTTCCTCATTCGATACTGTGATTAATTTTTTCATTTCTTCTTTCGGCTGATAAGATTGCTCAAAAGCCTGAATATAAGCTAATAATTGCCCAACCGTATCTTCATATTGAGTTGTATGAAAAAAACTTTTCTTTGAGTATTCACGATCATCGAAAATAGCTGATAAAACACCACTTAATCCATACGTAAATAACATAAGCCATGCAATAATTGTTATCCTACTTTTCCATTTTGTATCCAATGCCCCATACCACCTTTAAATACCTCGGATTTTTAGGGTCGATTTCGATTTTTTCACGAATTTTACGAATATGTACAGCAACGGTATTTTCCGCATTGTAGCATGGTTCTTTCCAAACTCTTTCGTAAATTTCAGAAATAGAGAACACTCGACCAGCGTTCACCATTAACAGTTCAACAATTTTGTATTCGATTGGTGTTAATTTCACCGCTTCACCATTGACAGCAACTTCTTTCGCTGCTTGATCAATCGTAAGACCATGTAAATCAATATTTTTATTTATCCCTTCAAAAGGTCCTAATGTTACATATCTTCGCAGTTGGGATTTTACCCTAGCAATCAGTTCAAGGGGATTAAAAGGTTTTGTTACATAGTCGTCCGCACCAACTTGTAAACCTAGTATTTTGTCAGTATCTTCACTTTTGGCACTTAACATGATAATGGGGATATTCCTTTTTTCACGAATTTTAAAGGTCGTTGCAATCCCGTCTTGTCTTGGCATCATAATATCTAATAAAATCAAATGAACTTCATTTTTATTTAAGCGTTCAATTGCTTCAATACCATCCTGTGCTGTTAACACCGTCATTCCTTCATTTTTTAAATATATTTCAATTCCATCACGGATTTCTTTATCATCATCAACAACTAACACAACGTATTTATTCATCCTACATCCCTCCTTTCCAAAGTATATCATGAGTTATTACTAGGATTGTTTTTAGTATAAACAAGAGTTCTTAATATAAAGGTAGAAGAAAAATGAAGAATTTCTTAAGATTTTATTAGGAGAAATGAAGAAAAAGCTTGCCGTAAAACATCATGAGAAAAAACAAAAGATGAGTCAATTCGTTTGACTCATCTTTTCATCTTTCTACTATCGTAACCTTTATACGATCGTAGCCGCTTTTAAATTGACGATTTTCTTCGTTTGATTCGAATCAAGAGCAGCTAAAATCACTTCAAGGGATTTCTTTCCTTCTTCACCAGGAATTAGCGGAGCCTTGTTATTTTTTATCGCATCAACAAAGTGATCAATCACATGTGTAGTTGTTTGCCCTCCAGCTTCATTCGTCTGGATTTTATCTAGTTCGTATTTGACTACTTCTCCATTTTTATATTGAACAATAAGTGAATGATCATGATCGTCTTCTAACCTTAAAATCGCATTTTCACCGTAAATGATTGTAGAGTTATCGCCACCTGCTACATAAGACCAACTTGCTGCTAATGTCCCAATTACGCCAGATTCCATTTTCAATATGGCAACAGCATTATCGTCTACATCCGTGTTTTCCTTTGCACTTGTTTCAACAAATGCGCCAACCTCTACAACTTCTCCTAATAAATAGCGAATTAAATCAGACTTGTGTACACCAAGGTCTCCGAGTGCACCGATTAATGCTTGGTCTTTATTAAAGAACCAGCTTGATCTGCCATCAATGCTCCATCTTTCTGGTCCAGGGTGGCCAAATGTCGTTCTAAAGCTATAAATCTTGCCAATCTCTCCACTTTCAATTAATTGTTTTGCTTTTTGATGTGAAGCAACAAAACGTTGATTGTGGGCGATCATTAATGTTTTTTGGTTTCGCCTTGCCGCCTGGATCATTTCTTCTGCTTCTTCTACAGAAGTTGCCATTGGCTTTTCACAAAGAACATGTTTTCCGGCATTTAATGCGGCAATGGAAACCGGTGCATGAAGATGATTTGGCAGACATACACTAATGACATCAATCTCATCCAACTGCAATACATCATCATATTCAGTAAACGCTTTTGCACCATATACCAAAGCCATTTCTTCCGCACGGCTTGCAACCACATCACATACAGCAGTAATTTCTACATCTTGATTTGCCGCATATTCAATTAAATGACGTCTACTCGCAATACTTCCACAACCGATAACCCCAACTTTTAATTTTCCCATATCAATGAAACCTCCATTATCGTCATTCGTTCTATCATTTAAACGTCTATTGCCAGCTGAACCTTATAAGACAAACTGTTATTATTCTTTTACTGCACCGCCTGCTAAACCTTTAACAACCTTCTCCTGTGAGAAAAGATAAACAACAAGGATTGGTAAACTTGCTACAGTTAACGCTGCCATCAATCCCGGTATATTTACGGAAAATTCCCCTTTAAAATCTTGTAACCCTAGTGGCAATGTCATACTTTCTGGACTAGATATGAGGACTAGAGCAAAGATAAATTCATTCCACAAATGGATGAAATTATAAATTAGCACTGTCATCAAGGCTGGGGTTAACATCGGAAGGATAACTCTCCAGAAAATCCCAAAATGGTTACAGCCATCAATTTTAGCTGCTTCCTCAAGCGATTTCGGTATTTCTTGCATAAATTGCGTTAAAATAAAAATGGAAATTGGCAGACTAAATGCGATGTATGGACCTAATAATGCCCAAAGGGTATCGAAAATCCCCATACTTTGCGATAGCTTGAAAATGGGAATGAGTGTTGCGTGAATTGGAAGCATCATTCCTGAAATAAATAACAAAAACAGGACCTTGTTCATTTTAAATTTCATTCTACTTAATGGATAGCTTGCTAATGAAGCAATGATCATTACCGCAAAAACAGCTACAATCGAAACCAATGCACTATTAAGAAAATAACGAGTCAGTCCCATCTCAAAAACGGACTGGAAGTTTTCCAAATTAAAGGAAGAAAACATGGCAAATGGTTTCTCAAAAAACTCACTTCGAGACTTTAAGGCAGTTGAGATCATATATAAGAATGGAAAACCTGTAAAAATCAGTAACAAAACAGCCAATACGTAAAGAGGTATTTTTTTAAATCTGATTGTCATACATACGCACCTCTCTTTTTACGATAATAATCCATCGTTTGAATCAAGATCGTGACAAGAAGGGCTAAAAAGAACATAACAAAGGCAATTGCACTTGCATATCCCATGTTAAAGTTAATAAAGGCCTGTTTAAACATGTATGTGCCTAATAACTCTGTCCCATGGTTAGGTCCCCCGCCTGTCATAATATAGAAAATATCAAATGCTTTTAAAGATCCAACAATTGCTAAAATCGAAGAGCTTACAATCGTTGGCATTAATAAAGGAAAGGTAATGTGAAAAAACTTTGTTATTGAACTCGCCCCATCTATTTCTGCGGCTTCATATAATTCCTCTGGAATACCGACGATTGCTGCCTTAAAAAGAATCATATAGAAAGGTGCAAATTGCCAAACGATGACTAGAAGCACAGCAAACAGGGCCGTATTAGGTTCACTTAACCACGCAATATTTTCAAATCCAAATACATTGACAAGCTGGTTGATCATTCCGTTGATCGGATCAAACATTAATACCCATAACAATCCGACAGCAACTGTTGACATGAGAAATGGAAAGAAATAAATACTGCTAAAAAACTTGATTCCTTTGATTGGAGCAAACAACATAAGCGCCATGATTAATCCTAAAGGAATTTGAGCAAAAACCGATGTAAACACAACCCATGTATTATTTGTAAGTGACTTCCAAAAAATAGCATCCTTTAAAAGATCAAGATAGTTTTGCAGCCCAACATATGTCCCTACACCCATACCGTCCCAATCATAAAAACTATAGATGAACGTTGTAAAGATCGGATACAAAACATAAAGCGTATAGACAATCAAGGCAGGTGCAACAAACAAGCCAATGGTTATCGCACTTTTCAACTTTTTACTTTTCGTTTTTGTCGTTGACTTCACGATTGTTCTTGTGTCTGTTACTTCCACATGCGTTTCCACACCATTCCCCTCCTCTTCAAGTTAAGTCAGGCAAAAGAGGGATATCCCCCCTTTGCTGATTTACTTTAATACCTCTTTTGCTTCTGCTTCCATCTTCTGTGCCGCTTCTTCAGGCGTCATATCTAATCCGTAGATTGCTTGCGTTGTATCTTTGTGCAATTCTCCCAGTTCAGGTGGTAATGTCTGGTCATACGGCATTTGTAAATGTGTCGCATTTTCAACAACTTCATAAAAACGTTTTGTGAATTCATCTGCCGGTACTATGTCTTTGACAGCCGTTAAAGACCCTGTACGGTCTGTGTAGTTTTGCGCAGTTTCTGCACTAGTAAGTTCTTTGACCAATTCAGTCGCTAAATCAGGATTTTCACTATTTTTTGCTACTGACCAAACCGGACCTGTTGCTGCTCCCACATGCGTTTGATCTCCTTTTCCACCTTCAACTGTTGGGAACAAGAAGAAATCTAGTTTTTCTTCGAATTCAGGTGCCTCCTGTCTGACATTGTTTAGGAATGATATCGTCATATCCATCATTGCTGCTTGACCTGAATACATTAATTGGCGTCCTTGTCCTTCATCGTATGGAACTCCATTAAACCCTGGATTGAATGCCTCTCTTTCAACCATCTCTTGAAGATATTCACCTGCTTGGACATATGCCGGATCATCAAACCCTCTTCCTCCTCTATTGAAAGCACTTTCAAATAATTCCGGACCAGCAATACGACTTGCAAAATTCATAAACAAATAAGCGCCAGGCCATTTTGTTTGATTTGCCAATGCGATTGGAATAATATCGTTCTTGTTTAATGTATCAATGATTATCAGCCATTCTTCATATGTCTTCGGTGCTTTTAACCCATACTTTTCAAAAATTTCTTTATTATAAAAGACAACATCAATCGATAAGCTTAACGGCATACCATACACTTTTTCGTCAAACGTTGCATTTGCAAGTGCCAACTCATTGAAGTGGTCATTATCTGTTGCTTCTGTAAGATCTAATACTTTATCTTGCTGAACAAAATTATGAAGCCAACCTCCACCCCAACTATGAAATACATCAGGGGCATCGTTACCTGACATGGCAACAGAAAGCTTTTGTTTATAAGCATCATTCGGAATTTGAAGAACCTTTACCTCAACATCTGGATGTTTCTCTTCAAATCGATCAACAGCTTCTTGATAAACTTTCTCTTTCTCGCCTGGATCAATATGCCAGAACTCCAATACCTTCTTCTCACCGTTAGACTTGTCAGCATTTGCTTCTGTAGATGTTTCACTTGTTGAGCCTCCACCATTCAGCCCGCATGCAGTTAATAACAAGACTGAAAAAATGGTTAATATGGAAATTAACTTTTTCATCCTTCATCCCCCTATATGATTAATATATTAATGCATGGTAATCGGAAGGTTTTCCAATTACCTAGGAACTATCAGCAAAATAGTTGGTGAAATATTCTCAGGCACATACATGTCTTGTATTTGATTATGTTTCCCCCTAAGAAGTAACATGTTTATTTAAACTGGTTGTACGAACTTATTTTTTAAATAATTGATACTTATTTCTATACTTTCAAGAGGTTTACGTCGTGATTGATCTTGTTCAACAATAAACCACTCCACATTTGCCTTTTCCCCATGTTGGATGATCTCTTCTAGATTTACTCCACCTGTCCCTAATTCAGCAAAAAACTTTTCATCATCTGTCGTCATATCCTTTAAATGCAGGAGTGGTGTCCGGCCTTCAAAACGTTTTAACCATTCAACAGGATCTTCCCCTGCTTTTGTCAGCCAATATACATCAAACTCAGCTTTCACCCAATCAGGATTCGTTTTTTCCAAAAGCAGTTCTAACGGTTTTATTTCATTTTCAAGCTCGATTAATTCAAAATCATGATTATGGTAAGAAAGTGTGATTCCTGCTTCATAGCATTTTCGACCAGCATCATTTAATATGTTAATAAGTTCATAGTAAGATTCTTTTGTTCTTCTTTCAGGAGGCAGAAAAGGACATGCTACATGTCGATTTCCAATCACTTGTTGAAATTCGATCACTTGGTCTAATTCATTTTCTAATAATGGTAAGGCTACATGACTAGAAGCAGCTTTTAATCCAAGATGTTCTAGGACGGATTTCAGTTCTTTTGCTGACAATCCACCATATCCCGCAAATTCAACACCTTTGTATCCAAGATTCGCTACCTTTTCTAACGTGCCTGTGAAATCTTTCACTGTTTCTTCTCTCAATGAAAATAATTGCAGCCCAATTTGAATATCTTTCACATTCCTTACTCCTCTCATAATAAAAAGATCTTTTTATGTAACCATTACAAAATAAATGATCAGTTCTTTGCTGATGAAACAGGATCACCTCCTTTCATAAAATGTAATCGATTACATTTCCTTATAACCAACATTCCTTACTACTTTTTCTTTCCTTTACCTCCGCAGGAATCGCGAATAATGAGCTCACTTTCCAAAATATGCTGAATTTTAGATACTTGCACACCTTGGATTTGTTGTAGCAACAATTGCATCGAAACTTGCCCCATTTTAAACAATGGTTGAGCAATTGTTGTCAAAGCAGGCTCAAAAATAGCCGAAAAGCTTATATTATCAAAACCAACAACTGCTAAATCCTCAGGCACCTTGAGGCCATGGTCTTTAGCTGCTTTAATTACCCCCATTGCCATTTCATCATTGCCAGTAAAAACAGCCGTTGGAGGATGTTCCATGGCAATGAACTTTAACATTAGATTATAACCAGATTCTAGTGTGAAATCTCCCTCTTGAACTAGCATGCTATCAATCTCTAAATCATTTTGCAGCAATGCTTGTTGATAACCTTTATATCGATCTCGTGAACCATTAAATTCAAGTGGTCCAGATATATGTGCAATTCGTGTATGTCCAAGTTTAATTAAATGTGCGACCGCATTACGACTGCTGCTGATATTATCTATTGAAACTGTCGGAACTTTCAGGCCATCTATATAGGCAGTTGTAAGGACAATGGGGTATTCCTCGCTTAAATTAACTAGTGTCTTTGGATCCATTCGAGCAGAAAACAAAATCATACCATCTGTCTGCTTTTGTTTTAAAAGATCGATTAACCCGTATTCATTCTCTACACTTTTATTCGTATTTCCAAGCAGAACTCGATAACCATTCCTTGCGGCCTCTGATTCAATCCCTTCAATGATACCCGTAAAAACCGTGTTTAATATATTTGGTACCATGACAAGTATCGTATTTGTTTCATTTCTACGAAAATGGCGTGCCAAAATATTTGGCTGATAATTTAGCTGCTCGATTACATTAAGCACTTTTTTTCGTGTATTTTCTTTTACAGTCTCTGGATTACGAAGCACCCTTGAAACTGTAGCTGTTGATACATTCGCTAATTTCGCCACATCACTCATTTTTACCATATGTACAAGTCTCCCTCTTGATGACAATCGAAATGTAATCGGTTACATTTTTTAGTATAAAGGCATGGATTCGGAATTGCAATACTATTTAAATAATTTTACCATAAAAAAGAAAACCTCCATTAAATTGGAGGCTTCTCAAGTTTTTCACGATGAAAGTATCAGGGGGATACTGTCAATTACTTATTACCCTTATCATCACCATCGTAAACCATAAATCTTGCTTTTTTTTGTCATTATTCATGATGCAATCCTTCCTAACATTTCATCCTAAAAAAAATTTTTCATTTATGTAATTGACAATAAATAGAAAACAAGAGAAAATGAACGCGTGTACATTCTTTTGTTTGGAGGTGAATATTTTAGCTAACAGAAAAGATGTTGCAAAATTAGCTGGCGTATCTGAAGCAACTGTTTCAAGAGTTTTTAATAATATCGGTCCGATACGTGAAGAAACAAAACACAAAGTATTACAAGCGGCCAAAGAGCTTAACTATCACCCTCATGCGATCGCTCAGAGTTTTGCACGGGGGAAAAGCAATAATATTGGTGTTATCGTTCCATACCTGCCAAAGATTCACTTGATTTCAACTCATTATTTTTCAGAGCTTTTAAGCGGAATTGGTGCCATGCTAGGAGAATCAGGTTACGGCTTACTCTTATTATACCAATCACAAGATGAACAGAAGGATTATGTTAAGCATTTTCTTTCCCATAAAGTAGATGGATGCATCATCCTCGGTTCGAAGAATGCCAAGGGTGAAATCGAGGCACTTGAAAAACTCCATCAATTGAACCTCCCATACTATCTAGTTAACCAAACGTTTTCAGGCTATCCTTTTCATTCAATTGATGCAGAACACGATCAAGGTAGTTTTCAAGCTGTCTCCTCACTAGTATCGAAAGGACATGAGCGAATTATTTTTTTAAACGGCCCTCTGGAATATTCAAATAGTACAGAACGGCTAAAGGGATATAGGGAAGCACTGCTATTCAATGGGCTTGAACCAAATTCTTCAGAGCTTATCTTTCAAGGAAATTACAGCCGAAAAAGTGGATATCAGGCGGCAGCACAGATTGCTCCTTTGCTTCCTAAGGCAAGAGCTGTATTTGCAGCAAATGACCGCATGGCAATCGGTCTAATGCAGGGGTTGAGCGAAAAAGGGTTTCAAGCGGGTCATGATTACGCCCTTATTGGGTACGATGATTCCGAACTATCTAAAATGACCTCTCCCTCACTTAGTACAGTAAAAGTACCACTTTTTGAAATGGGGCAATTGGCTGCACAAAAAGTTCTTCACTTTATTTCACATGACATACTAGCTGAAAAGAATGAAAGATTGCCTGTTACGTTTATTGAACGGGAATCTTCAAAACTTTAACATATGATTAACAGGGCAGCTTTTTAGTCTTTGAGGCAACAAACATATATTCACTGGGACTGCTCAGCAGTTCCGATGTGATAGACCTGGAGTTTTATAGTAAATAAATTAAAATCTTATTCTATCTAACAACTACATTACATTTGAAAAGTTATGGAGGAACCAAATGGAAACGATTAATATCGGTATGATCGGCTATAAATTTATGGGGAAAGCACACAGCCATGCTTATCGTGACCTTCCACTCTTTTTCCCAACGTGCATCCATCCTCAAATGAAAGTTATTTGCGGCCGGGATACTAACTCAGTAGCTGAAGCGGCAAAACAATTTGGCTGGGACGAATATATGACTGATTGGAAAAGACTTATACAGAGAGATGATATTGATTTAATCGATATAAATGCACCGAGTGATGTACATAAAGAAATAACGATTGCTGCTGCACAAACAGGAAAACATGTTTTTTGCGAGAAACCGTTAGCGCTTACATTAAAGGATTCAAAAGAAATGCTTGATGCTGTAGAGGCAGCTGGGGTGAAGCATATGGTCGGATTTAATTATCGATTTGCCCCAGCTGTCATGTTAGCTAAAAAACTTATTGATGAAGGACAATTGGGTGAAATCTATCATTTTCGAGCATGGTTTTTACAAGACTGGCTTGTCGATCCAAATTTCCCGCTTGCCTGGAGACTTCAGAAGGATATTGCAGGATCAGGATCACATGGAGATTTAGGAGCACATCTCATTGATTTAGCTCATTATCTAATCGGTGATATCCATGAGGTTATGGGCATGAATAAAACATTTATTAAAGAAAGACCCCTGCCAACTAACATGACCGGATTAACTGCATCCGTCAGTGAAAATGCTGAAAAAGGCGAAGTCACAGTCGATGATGCCACATTATTTTTAGCCCGATTTGCAAATGGTGCATTAGGCAGTTTTGAGGCTACACGATTCGCTACAGGTCATCGTTGTACAAACTCATTTGAAATAAACGGAAGCAAAGGCAGTGTTATTTTTGACTTTGAACGAATGAATGAATTGCAAGTCTATTTATCTAGTGACAGAGATGATGTGCAAGGATTCCGTCGCGTCCTGGCTACAGACCCGGCACATGCGTTTTCTGAAGCATGGTGGCCTCCTGGACATACAATTGGTTACGAGCATACCTTTATTCATGAAATGGTTGAGCTAATGAATGCTATTCGTGAAGATCGACAGCCCGTTCCAAATTTCCATGATGGTGTGAAATGCCAGGAAGTATTAGAAGCGGTTGATTTATCGATTGAAAAACGACAATGGATCCAGCTGTCTGAAGTTTAAATAAAAAGGAGTGTTCCACATATGAAACGAAATGCACTAATTGTTTGGGGCGGTTGGGATGGACATGAACCAGAACAGGTTGCACACATTTTCAAAAGAATTCTTGAAGAAGAAAACTTTCGTGTGGAGGTTTCTAATACACTTGACGCTTATCAGGACCCTGAGAAGCTGAAATCACTTGATTTAATCGTTCCCCACTGGACAATGGGCGAAATTGAAAAGAAATATGTCCTTAATATCTCTGAAGCTATTATGAGTGGTGTTGGATTAGCTGGATGTCACGGAGGAATGTGTGATTCATTTCGAAACAATGTTGACTGGCAGTTTATAACTGGCGGAAATTGGGTTGCACATCCTGGAAATGATGGTGTGGAGTATACCGTTAACATTAAGCACTCATCAAGTCCGATATTAGAAGGCTTCCATGATTTTAAAGTTGTCAGCGAGCAATATTATCTTCATATCGATCCTGCCGTTGAAGTGTTAGCAACGACACGCTTTCCAGTAGTTGATGGACCACATGCTGCAAATAATGCAGTTGATATGCCTGTCGTATGGACAAAACGCTGGGGGCAAGGACATGTATTTTACAACGCATTAGGACACCAAGCAAATATTATTGAAATGCCAGAGGTCTCTCTCATTATGCGACGCGGTTTTTTATGGGCTGCTGAAGGAAAGCAACGTGCTGAAGGCTTAGCTGTTTCAACATTCGGATCTTTCGGTAATGGAAATGGTCGTGTCTATTCAGGAATGGGTGATAGTCAATAAGAACAAAACGACATTGTCAGCTGTGACCGGGAATCTTAACACACTTTGACTCGAAATAGTCGATAACAGTCGACCTTTGCTTCAAAATAGGCTTGAAATTGGATATCAAAAAGAAGATTATATTATTTAAAAATGGAGGTTCCAAAATGAATAAGCTTAAAATTGGTATTATTGGCTGTGGAACGATTAGCTCTATTTATATGGAAAATTGTCAAAAATTCGAGCATCTCGACCTTGTAGCTTGTGCTGATTTAGATGAACAACGTGCACAATCACAAGCTGTTAGATTCGGAATTCCCAAAGCTTGTTCTGTAGATGAACTTCTTAATGATTCAACAATTGAATTAGTGATTAATTTAACAATCCCTAAGGCACATGCAGAAGTGTGTATTGCAGCATTAGAAGCAGGAAAACATGTTTATACAGAAAAACCACTCGCTGTTACACGTGAAGAAGGAAGACTGATTTTAGAAACGGCAAAGAAAAAAAATCGCCTTGTCGGAAGTGCACCAGACACATTCTTAGGTGCTGGTATTCAAACAGCTATTCACCTTATCGAACAAGGAGAAATTGGTGTTCCAATTGGAGCATCTGCTTTTATGATTAATCGCGGTCATGAACATTGGCATCCAGACCCATCCTTCTATTATGACATTGGCGGCGGACCAATGTTTGATATGGGACCTTATTATTTAACAGCATTAATATCCCTGCTTGGGCCGATTGAACGAATAGCTGGCGCTACAAGAATTAGCTACCCAGAACGAATCATAACAAGTGAACCGAAAGCAGGTACGAAAATGAAAGTTGCCACACCAACTCATATTTCAGGAATCATTGATTTTGCAAATGGTGCAATCGGTACACTTACTACGAGTTTTGATGCCTTTGGCGGTACATCACTTCCACCTATTGAAATATACGGAAGTGAGGGCACATTGCTTGTTCCAGATCCAAATACATTTGGCGGACCTGTACGAATAAGAAAACTCGATGAAAAAGATTTCGTCGAAGTTCCTTTAAAATATGGAAATTCACAAAACAGCAGAGGCCTAGGTGCAGCTGATATGGCTCAAGCTATATTAAGTGGAAGCAATTATCGTGCAAACGGCGATTTGGCTTATCATGTATTAGAAGCAATGCACGGTTTCCATGATTCATCGACAAATGGAACACATTACACAATGGAGAGTACGTGTGAAAAGCCTGAGCCTGTGCGGTCAGAGCTACATGTTTCTAAATAAATAATTTAGGATTTGTTATGATGTTTTCTGGCGTTTAGAGAAGAATTTGCTTCTTTGAACGCTTTTATTAGTTTTTATAAATTTTTAGTTTTTTTTTCCTCTTCGGCTTTGTGAAGGACTTTTCTTTTGCTTTCTTCTTTTGTTTGGTCATTTAACGGCTTTATAAGGACTTTCCCTTTGCTTTCTTCTTTTGTAGTTTTAGTCATAAAAACACCCCTTAAAAGTTAGATTAAGTGTCTAACTTTTAAGGGGCAGTTCAGTTTGGTCCTTCATCGGCTTTATGAAGAAATGTTCTTTTGCATTTCAACTAATTTTTCAGCACTTTTAATTATTCATCCTTTTCTTTCTCCTCAAGACCTTCCAAGTATTCAACAGCCTCACCTAAAGTAGCCACTGGGACTACTTCAATATCATAGCCATTTTCCTTCACAATATCGTTGACTTCCTGTTCGTTCATATCGATTGGATTGATGTCTTTAGGAGTGAAGAAAATATCAGCTCCTTCTTCATAGGCTGCGAATATTTTATGCTTAATACCGCCTATTTGACCAACGTTTCCGTTATGGTCAATCGTACCAGTGCCAGCAATTTTATAGCCTTTTGTTAAATCCTCCGGTGTGAGCTGGTTATAAATTTCTAAGGAAAACATTAGTCCAGCTGAAGGACCGCCTATATCATCACTATTTATTTTTACATCCTTTGATATTGTAGCGGTGAACTCCTCTTCTGGGACGATCCCTATACCGACTTTCTTTGTAGCGGCATCAAGTGTGATCATTTCAACGGTTTTCTTTATTTCTTTTTTACCACGTTTGAACGTAAGTGTTGCATGATCCCCAATTGTTTTATTTTCTTCTATGTATGAAATAAATTCAGATGCTTCTTTCATTTTCTTCCCATCAATGCTAGTAATTAAATCACCAACTTTTAATACTTTTTTTGCTGGTGAATCTGCTATGATCGAGCTGACAAAAATACCATGATAATCGATTTCGACATGTTCTCCCGCTTCTCTAAAACCGGCTACTAGAGCATTTTGTTGAGAATCTTTCATCATAAAATCTAAAAGCCTTGTATATTCTTCATCTGTTAAATCCCCCATTACTTCTTCGTCCTTCATAATATCAGTGTGTGGGGCAACAAGTCCGTACGCTAAAATATATGGATTAAAAGCCTTTACAGATAATACTGTTGTTAAATGAAAGCTTCCTTTTTCGTCTTTATGACCCCCTTCTACCGTTATTTTAGGCTCAAGTTCTTCAATAGGTCCTGGTTGGTGGAGATAGTAAGGTGTTGGTATAAAAGCAATAATAACCAAAACGAACAAAACGAATATAATTCGTTTTAATGGATATGTTTTTTTCATCGTTTTTGTATTCTCCTTGTATGTAGAATGATCGTTACTAATCATTTTATCCTCACCTAGTATGTTACATGTTTCTTTCATTCTTGAAAATAAAATTAAGCATAAAACCTATTTTTAGACAAAGGCTGTTTTTGCAAACTTTGTTGCTATTTACTAACTAGTGCGGTGGTTGATTGCAGCGAGAGATGCACGATGACCGCGGGGCGGGCGATGAGCCTCCTCGGCTTAAACGCCTGCATGAGTCTCACCTGTCCCGCTGCTCCCTTGTCTTGCTCCAGCGCCTAGCCCCTCGATGTCATAAGCCACTCTTGAATTGAAGACAAAAAACGTCTTCTATTCAAGAGCGTCTTATGCTTGTCGGGGCTGAACAGGCGCTTCCGATTTCTAAGCAGGAGTCTCGCAATCTGCTCCATCAACCTTAAATAGTTTTCGTTTTAGAAGCAACAATCTATTAGATAAGAGTTTAGACAAAAAAGAGACTAGATCTATTTAGATATATGATTACCCAAATAGATCTAGTCTCTAATTATCCTTCATCGGTACAAAAGAATCACTTTAGCTGGTTAAAGTCACACCTACAAACTACGGCTATAGTCCTTTTTCGCCTGAAGCATGAATTCCTGTTGGAGAAGGTTTACTTCAAATAATTTCAATGGATCATAAAAGATTTCCGGGTTTGCTTTCATATCGCTTAACCCTTCTTTTCCATTTTGGATTGCTTCTTCAGTTTCTGTGATTGTATGTGTCACTTCATTTATCGGTCCATTAAAGAAAGTGGATATATCTTGTTTTAGACCTTTTTCAAATAACTCAAAAGGTAAGAATAATTTTGTTGAAATGGATTCTGTAACTTCGTCATATGATTCATTTTCAACATACTTTTTATATTGATTTGCTAACATTGATTTATTTTGATTCATTCCACCGAAAAGCTTACCAGCGCCTTTTAGGATGACTTGAGTTGGTTTATTCCTTCTAAGCATAATGTTTTCTTTTTCATATTGGAGTCTGCCTGTCATCCGATTAATATCGCGGCGCCAATCATTTAAGATTGTAAATTCACATTGTAATGAAAGCTTCTCTGATTGATAGATTTCATTAAAGGTTCCGCTCATTTCCATTAAATATGACTGACTTTCTAGTAATTCTTCATGTGATGAGGAAATCCAATCTTCGAGTTTCTCACAAAGTGCAGGAATCAAAGTCTGTTCATAATAATCCTGTACCCTGTTATTCATATTTTCATTAAGCTGAATATGGATTTGCTTAAAGTCACTTTCCTCTTTTATTAGTTCTGAGCTTTCTTTAATGAGTGTAGGTAATGTTACTTTTAACTCTGTTTTACTTTCCTTAAGTAATGCTTTGTACGCTGCTGTGATAGTTGCGATTTTTTCCTGTTGAAGATCTGTGAGCTTATTTGTAAAGCCTGTTAAGCGCCCTAATATATCTTCATTCCATTGAATCGAATCAATTAATCCCTTTTCCATTTCTACTCGTTTTTGCAGGAGATTAGCGAGCATTTTTCGTATAAGTGTGAGAACTTTCTTCGTTCGTTTTTCTTGCTTTTCCTTCATGCTGTAAGGGTAATGTGTGTATAAAAAGCCATTTAATTGACTTAATTGCTGATTAAATGGGTGTAATGATGAGTATGGTAAAATTTCCGCTTCTGGATAGATATTTTTAAGTTTTCCTTTGATTTCATTTATAAGTGCTTCAGTTTGTGCATCACTTGAAACTAAATCAACTTTATTTAAGATAAAGTTGACCTTTACATTAGGAGCAAAGTTTTTTATTTGGCATAAAACATCGTATTCTCCTTCAGTTAATGGTGATGATCCATCAAGAACGTAGAGCATCCCGTCAACTAAGAGCAGTGAATCAAATATCTCATTTCTCGCTTCATTACTGCCATTGATTGGAGGTGTATCAATGATCGCGCATTGGTGCTCATGCATCAATATACAAGGTCTTTTCACTTGAAATAGACCGTTCGTTTCATTAATCATTAAGTTATTTAATTCAGATTGATAATTAATAGGTATTTGTTCATCATTCTTAATCTGATTCATGATTAGATCGTCATCGTCATGAAGGACCACAAAGGAAGTCGTGGACCCTTTGAAAAGTTTGTCTCCTAATAGTGAATTGACGAATGTTGTTTTTCCGCTTCCAGCTTTTCCAGTTAATAGGAAGTGGTTTTTAATCTGTGGATTAATAAGCTCTTCAACCCACCATTTAACTTTATAATCAACTTCAACAGAATGGCCCTCAGCCCATCTGTTAATTGTATGATATAAATGTAATGCGTTTTCTAATCCACTTTCCTCATTTTCAGATTCAAAAATGATGGATTCTGCTTTATAGACAGCATCAGGAATAACCGTTCCAGGGAAAATTTCATTCCAAGCTAACACCGTAGCCGATGGGAACAAACCGTTTGAACGTGTTGAAAGTTTCATCCAATTTGCCAATAAATATGGAATGACATCATGTATTTCACTTAAGTAATATGAACCGTTTGTTAATTCGAGGAACGTTTCTTCATAGAGCTGTACAGTTTGATCCCACTCATCACTTGCTTCATGGTCGACAGTTAAAAGCATGTCATTTATGGTTCTTAACCAAGTAAGATACGAATTTTCATCTCGATAGCTATTCCACAAAGCAGTTGTGAGCTGGGCAAATGCATGCTGGCTTACTTCATAAAATGTAAGGAGTGCTTCAGCAAAAAAATCAGGTTCAAACTGCTTCGTATATCCACCTTTTACATAAGTAATTAATATGGAAAACCATTCTTCTCTCTCTGTTCGAATAGATTCCTTGACTGCTAGAATAACTGCATGTTTATAATCATTATTTTCTTCGTAAAATTTTCTAGCAATCTTTGTTACCTGCGGATAATCTGAATTAATATGTAAAGCTCTTTTAATTGTCTCATATGCATTTTCCAGCTTATTTCTTTCCTGATAAAGGAAAAAAAGCTTCAGAGCCACTTCAATATTTAATGTTTGATCTTCTGTTTCAATTGAGTTGTATTTATCTTCAGCTGCGGATAGCAATCCTAATTTATAATAAGCATCACCAATATTTTTATTAGCCCATGGTTCTAATTCATTTTTGATATTTTCCCATTTAAAAATGGCTGCCTCATAATCTTGATAATGAAAATAAATTTCGCCTTGAGCAAAACGAATATATGACAAGTCAAAGCTTTCATCACTATTTTGCTCCTCAAAATAGGCTTGACCAAGTACTTGAGCGGGCGCTGTTTGTTCACTCCCAGTCAAATACGTCTCATAATATGTCTTATGAATTAGTTGTTTTTCAGTTGTCATAATTTCCTCCTGCAAATAATTAAAAATAAATATATTCATAAACTTATAAATAATGAAAGATGAGGTTAATTTGTTTTGAGGTCTATGGTTTATTTTAACAGAAAATTAGTCAGAATCATGTTATTTTTCATCAATATTACATCATTCCCCGTTCATATATAAGATGAAACAAAAAACCAATACCTTCATAGAACAATTCGTAAAAGGGATTGGTTTTATTAGGGTAAGATAGCCACAAGTGTATGTTCTCTGAAATAAAGTTTAAGACGAAAGATAAGGTAGTAAAAACAGATTCACCCTTAAGACGAGGATTTGATCCTTCTTTTTTTGTTCATTTTAACAAGATGGATCATAAACCATATAAGAAAACCAAGGAGTATTCCGGGAACAAGTGACATCATCGGCAGCCAAATCGGCCCAAAAAGCACTCCATTAATTTTAAAAACGGGCGAATACATGATGCCAACTGTCACAAAATAAGCACCAAATACAAATGGAAGAAATGATAATGGATCAGATTTTCCGTCCGCATCTTTGAATGCATCCCACATTGCAAACATGTAAACACAAGGATAAAACATAAGCCATTGGAAATTAGTCACACGTAAAGCCGTATCGATGTCACCTAAAAAACTGGCCATAATAGCTGAATTAAAATGACTATTTACATTTATTAAGAATTCTAATGTGATAAAAATAATGCCTTTTACAAGTTTTTTATTTATTAGTTGAGCAAATCCTGGAAGTGCTATGCTCCATAGTATCGCTTCTGTTTTTGACGTCATATTAAAGCTTCCTATTCATTATTTTTCTGTAAAATAAAATGCCATTTAACGTTTAAAACATTTTTATTAGCATTCATTCATGGATTAGTATGTACGATTTGTTTTAATAATATTTACAGGAGCTTCCAGTTTCATTCAGTTAGTTAATTAATATGTTAACGATGCTGCAATAATTAACCCGATAGAGACAGATAAAAATAAGAGAAATAAACCAACTGCTTGGTTATCTTCATCTATCGCATTTGTTATATTAAATGTAGGCGTCAATAACTCAGCAAGATAAAACAAGATAATTTGGATGATAATGGCAATACTACCCCATATCACCATATCTAACATATTTACTGAATTAGATATTGATGCATACAATACGATTGCTAAGCCTAAAATTCGACCTCCAAATGCATATACTGCCGCTTTATTCCCATTTTTAATTAATGTAAATTCTTTATTTTTCGTTGTCACTTCAAAAAGGAAAATCCCAATGATCAACATTACAACAGCTAATCCAATGTAGGAAACTGTTGACAAAAATAAGTCTAAAAATGTCATGTTCTCAAGTCCCTTCCATATCGTTTTAATCCTACAGGTAAGAAATAAGCATTGTTATCCGTAATTTGCCTGCCTGCTCGTAAGCCAATTCCGCTCGCTTCTCCATTGATTAAAAAGCTGCCAATTAAAAGTTTCGCTTCTTTTATCCCATTTATTGTTTTAATTTTTTTCATTGGAAGATCAACATACTTTTGAAAAACAGGTAATGATTGTTCATATGTTTTATGACTGTCTTCATAAATTTTAGTAGATCCATGAAAAATCGAAACCGTATCCCCTTCTCTACCGAAACTAGGCTTTTTTACATATGTCAATCCGTTTTTTAAAAAGTAGTCCTCTTCTAAATACGTAGGCAAAAAATACGATAAAATCCATTGTTTTTCTTCAGTTGAGAAATATGGATGGTCAAGTTCCATCATCCCCCATATGACAGCCTGAACTGCCTTTGATTGTAGTAAGAACGCTGAAATAGGATTCAGGATAATCAGCTTGTTTGCATTTACTAGTTCTAGCAGTTGTATACCAATTTTTTGCCCTGTATCTTCCTCAACATCTTCAATTAGATGCTCTAATGGATATGTTTGCCGATAAAGGACATTGATCCTTTTTCCTTCATCATCAAACAAGCCTTCGTGTTCTTTAATCGTCAGCTTGTGTAATGGAACATATTTTGCCGATACATTTGCCAATTCCATTAAATACAAGGTTGTATATTTATCTTCTTCATGGCATTCATGTGATGTAAAAACAATATAAGGATCTTCTGTAAATTGAATGCGATGCAACGATTCTGCTAATGCCTTGCGTATTTCCTTGCCTAGAGAATCGGCAAATCCTTTATTCGGATCATCGAAACCAAATTCCTCACATATTGCCCCATTCACATAAAATACTTCCTTCTCAAAAGTTGGTGTATCACTATTTAGCTCAAGCACCTTTAATCCTTTAGCTGTTTGGACCAAATCAACCCTCGAAATAACAGATTCAACCGGTAACGGGCGATGTCTTATAAAGGGGAGCATGTTTTTTGGTATATCGAGCTGCAAAAGTGTCTCGTCAGACGAACTTCTTAACAAGTTCCCCATCTTAAAAAAGATCTTGCCCACCCTGTTTGTCACTAAGCGAATTTCGTCAATTTCATCCTTTGTCATTAATGCAATATCATATAAGGCATATTCACTATCATAAAGATCATGCCAAAACGAATGAAGGTTGTTATAGGTTTTTTGACGTCGACGCCTGTGATCTTCCACATAAACCGAGTTTTCCATTATCCGCCAAACCCTCCGCTTGATCCCTTTCCAAAGCCAGAGCTGCCTCCTTTAAATGAGCTGCTTGATTTATAGCTTTGATAAGCAGAGCTTGATTTTAAACTGCTCTTAGATGAATACGATTTTCCTCCGTAAAAAAAATACCCATAGTGTGACGAATCGTAATCATCACATTCCCAAACACCTTCATCATCTTCCCATTCCCAATCATTACAATCTGTCCCCTCAGGAACGGGTGGTAATGATTCATTATTACATCCTGCCGCTGTTATCATTGATGCTGAAAGAATCCCAGTAATTAATGTTGTTGTCTTACTCAAACAATAGTCCCCCCTTATCTAAAAAACGAAAGCGATTTGTGCATCCCAATAGAGTAAGCTACATAAGATTTAACTAATGGTTCTTACTATAAATGAAAAATTTTCCATTAAAATTCATTTTAATATAGTATAGTAAAAATGATCACATATTTGGAGGTAAAGATGAAAAAAAAGTATAAATTAGAATATCGTTTAAATGATGAACATTTGAACTACCATGCATTGTTTCACTACGAATTTTCAGAACCATCTGAAATTTTCTGTCGAAGACTTTGTGATTATTTTATTAAGGACAAAAAGGTATATCATAAAACGTCAACAAGTCTAGAAGATGAGTACTATGTTATTTATGTTGAAAAGGATACGGAAGAGTATATCTTTGAGGATGCGAAAATGTATAAACATGTAACACTTGAGGTACGCGACTATAAAGAGTACAGTAGTTCACCATTACTCTTTACATATGATTTATATTCGCATGAGGAAGCATTATCACTTCTCGGTAATGATTATCTATGGATTAATAATGAAGAATATAAAAAAATCTCTGCAGAAATTGATGAGGACCGCTCAACATATGTTTTGTATATAAGTGAGTCGTAATTGACTTGATACTACTGGAGGATTTTTCACATGTCACGAAATGACAACGTAACAAACTTGCTAATTGGAACCCTATTTTTAGCTGGTATTTTATTCATCGCTTATTCTCTATTTTCTGTGGTACCGATTATATTTGCCATACTTATCATTCTCTATTTCACAAATCTAAATAAACAGTTAATCATTACAATTGCGGCTTTCTTAATTGGGTTTTTCCTTCACAAATATTTCGCACTCATGATCATGCATATTGAAAATAGTGAACTTAGAATCAGTTTAAATAGATTTTCACTGCTTTTTGTCATCGGAAGTTTAGTTGTTGTTTCACGAGTTTACAAACAGCCATTTCGATACAATCATAAACCAGTATGGAACAATACGATTTCATTTCCTTTTATATGGAGTGGGTTTCACAGTGTAAAAATATCTACTTTTCTCATTGTCGCCATTTCTCTCAATTCACTTGTATTTCTGCCATTTATTCTGAAACAGGATGGTACCTTTCTACAAAAAGTCGTTATGTTAGCTATTTTGTTTTCAGTCATTAATGCGATTTTAGAAGAAATATTGTGGAGAGGCTATTTGCTATCCCATTTACAAGAAAGTGTGAATGATTATTATGCCTTGCTCTTTTCGAGTATAGGTTTTGGCTTACAGCATATTTCGCTTGGGATTCCGCTTGTGCCTTCGATTTTATTTTCCTTTGGAGGCATTTTTTTCGCTGGGATTGTCATGCGCTCAAAAAGCATTTTCCCCTCGATTATTTGGCATATTCTCTTGAACTTTGGCATGGTGTTTAGCGGGTTTAATGTCTAATGCCACAACTTTAGTAGGCTTTAATCTTAACAACATGCTCATGAAGTACTTTGGCTATATAATTTGCGTATTCAACGGAATGGCTCACCATCTCCATTGATCAGCTTTGATTGGAATTTCAATTCCAGACGTTGTTACAACCTTCTGTTCTTTCACGATTTCGATTACTTGCATAATGGCTGTTTGTTCATTGGAAACAAGCGCATCCTTTCTAATACACGGAGTTAAGGAACCATCTTCATGATAGGTTTGATCAGCAAATACTTCATTTGCTGTTTTTAAGTCAACCTTTTTTTCAGTAATTACTATTTCACTTTCAGATAATCCATATAAAATAAGTTCTGGAATCAAAGTGTTGTTTCTTTAACAATTTCGACACTGCCAGCTGGAATCTTTAATCGTGGTCTCTCCTTCCGAGGAATGGCAATTTCCTTTGGTATACGTTAAAAAAAGGAGCTAACCTACACTTTTTATAGGCTTAGCTCCAAGCAATTGATCTAGGTCCATTATTGACGAATCTGCCCAGTACCATAAACTAAAAACTTACTCGATGTTAACGCATTAAGGCCCATTGGCCCTCTTGCGTGCAGCTTTTGCGTACTTATGCCTATCTCAGCTCCATATCCGAATTCAGATCCATCTGTAAAACGTGTAGATGCGTTATGATAAACAGCTGCAGCATCAACCTTATTCAGAAATTTGTTCGCATGATCTTTATTTTCCGTAATAATCGCTTCAGAGTGATTTGTACCATATTTATTAATATGATGAATTGCTTCATCTACGCCATTTATGATCTTTACACTAATTGATAGAGCTAAATATTCTGCATACCAGTCTTCTTCAGTCGCTCTCTTCGCTGCACTGAAACTATTTGTTACAGCATCATCACCAAAAATCTCAACGCCATGATTATGCAATGAATTCAGTAATTCTTTTCCGTGCTTTGCAAACCATTTTTCTTCTATTAATACTGTTTCAACCGCATTACAAACAGATGGACGTTGAGTTTTACCATTTATCACAATGCTTTCAGCCATTTTATAGTCTGCTGATTCATCGATAAAAACATGGCAATTGCCTGCACCTGTTTCAAGAACAGGTACTGTTGCCTCATTAACAACTGTATCAATTAAATTCTTTCCGCCTCGAGGTATTAACACATCTAAATATTCTTTTAAATGAAAAAGCTCTTTTGCCGTTTCACGGCTTGTATCCTCGATTAATTGTACGGCATCAACTGGAACAGTACTTTTTTCTAATGCTTTATGAATCGTTTCAACAAGAGCTAAATTAGAATGACGAGCAGATGAACTTCCTCTTAAAATAACGGCATTTCCTGTTTTTAAGGTCAATGTTGCTGCGTCAATCGTCACATTAGGTCTTGCTTCATAAATCATACCAATAACACCAAGTGGAACACGATTCTTTTTAATGTGCAAACCATTTTTCTTCTTAATTGTTTCCAATGTTTCACCAATCGGATCTTTTAAATCTATTAATAACCGAATGGCTTCTGCCATATCATGTATTCGTTTTTCATTTAACATGATCCTGTCTAATACACCATCTGGCAATCCCTTTTCTTTTCCTGCTGAAAGATCCTTTTGATTTTCTTCTAATATATACTCTTGATCAACAAGGAGCTGATCAACAATTTTCGCTAATGCTTCATCCTTCTCCTTAGTCGAAATATCCACCATCACAAAACTTGCTTCTTTTGCTGCTTTTCCTTTTTGTAAAATCTCAGTCAATTTTGTTACCTCCTTAAGCTTTTACCCACTTATTTCGATGTATAACAACAATCGATGATAAAACTTCATCCTTACTTAGCTCTTCACTTCGTTTCCCCATCATTTTTTTCATTTCTTCAGATGAAAATAAAACTTCACCCTTGCCAAGTAAACCATTTGGGCCTACTACTTCAACAACATCGCATTTTTGAAACGAGCCCTTAATATTAAAAACACCCGCTGGAAGGAGACTTTTCCCTTTATATAAAAGGGCATCCTCAGCTCCCTGATCCACGTAAATCGTTCCAGTAACTTCTGAATGAAAGGCGATCCATTGCCTGCTATTATTTATCGAGGCAAGCCCTTCTTTACCAATATACGTACCGTTTCCATTCCCATGAATGATGTCCAGTAGTTTTTGATTGCCTTGACCTAAACCAATAAAGACCTTTACACCTAAGGAAATCGCGGTCTTTGCTGCCATTAATTTGGACTTCATCCCGCCAGTTCCTACCTTTGATCCAGTCCCTTCTGCTGCCGTTAGCATATCAGCTGTCACCTCTGGCAGGTAGTCTATTTTTTGAGCTAATGGATTTGTGCGAGGATTTGAATCATATAAACCGTTAATGTCCGTTAAAATAATGAGCTGATCTGCATGAACAAGCCCGCTTACAAGTGCTGAAAGCATATCATTATCACCAAATGTGAGCTCTTCAACCGAAACTGTATCGTTTTCATTAATAATTGGTAAAATTCCCCGCTCTAGCAACTCCGTAATCGTTGCATACGCATTTTTATAACGGTCTTGTTTCGAAAAATCATTTCGCGTAAGAAGGATTTGAGCAGGTATAATATGAAATTGACTAAATTGTTCAATATATGATTGGACCAATAGACTTTGTCCTACTGCTGCAGCTGCTTGCTTCCCCTTTAACGTAATGGGGCGAGTCGGATATCCTAACCGTGAAAACCCTGCTGCAACTGCTCCAGACGACACAAGCAGGACTTCATGCCCTGCCTCACGCAATGCAGCTAGCGCATGTACGTGATCAAGTAATTTTTCTTGATCAATTTGTCCTTTCGCATCAGTTAATGAACTACTGCCAATCTTAACAACAATCCTCTTCTTCTCCATACTTTCTTTCCTCCTACTAGAAATGCGGCAGCACTTTTGCTGCTAAAAAACAAGAACTGTGAGTGATGTTCTTGCGAGTTTTGCTCGCAATCTTGCAACTTTGGATGACAATCTTGCAACTTTACGTGATATTCTTGTAACTTTGGCAAATAATCTTGCAACTTTACAAGTTATTTTTGCAACTCATAAATAACGGTAATAAATCTTAGCTTCTAAATAAAAAAGCTCAATTCATCCCTACTAAATAAGGACGAAAAGAGCTTTGCTTCCGTGGTACCACCTTGATTGGATGTTTATCATACTTCACATGCATGCCTGTGCTTTGGCACTGGAGCTAGAAACAAATCACATCCCGCTTGATCCTGATAACGTCAGGTAAACGCCTATGTTTTCATAGGACTCGGGAGGTAGGTTCGGCGGCTTTATTGTTATGAAGTCTTTCAGCTTATAAACTTCACTCTCTTTTACAAAAAGTCCCGCTTACTAGTCCTCCGTAAACGTTCTTGAAATGATAAATTTTATATTTTAAGATAATAATCTACTTAAATCTAATTAGGTGTAATAATAATTTGACGTAAAGCCAAGTTTTTTACTATTATGCAGACTATTTAGAAATCTGTCAAGGTAAGGTCCTCATTCTTTTAGAAAAAACCCCTTCAAAATAGATGTTTTCTTGAAATTTGGAAGTTATTTCATGATCTATTGTCCCCAAACAACCATCAAAATTTTATTTATAAAAACAACAATAATAAAGGTGAAAGCTAACGAGCTTTTCCCTGAAAAATATAAAGCAAGCCCTGCTCCTCCCAAGACAAGTACTTCAATGAAAAGTTCAACAGGCGCACCTAATTTGTAAGTTGCTTTTGGAGAAACAAACATTCCCCAAATAAATGCAGCAACTAATGGTGTTCCTATTCCTAATCCTATTTTTAAAAATGTTCCATGTCCTGTTTTAAATCCCCAATAGCCTAGAGCTGTCAAAGCACAGAGCTCTAATAGAAAGCGCACAGCTAAATTAATTGATTGTACAATGAACATTCTCCGCACCCTTTCTTTTTAAATGTGACCTCCTTAGGCGTTTTTTTGAATCCACTGACAACGATGCATTTTTGTATAACTAGAGCCTAATCGTGATCCTTTTTCATCTTATCAATACCAGCTAAAAAACTTTCAATCAATAAATGCAGGCTTACATCGAGATCAAGAGGCAATCCAAACCCACCTTTTTGTTCAAGAGAAGAAAATCCGTGTAAAATGCTTCTTAATCCGCGTACTGCATGTAGAGCTTCATCTTCTTTTAAGCCATAACCATCGAGAACTTGAATAATTAAATCGATGATCTTCTCTCCTGCATGTTGAATGTCTAGATCATCAAGATCATTTATCCCGATTGTTAGTTCATACAACCCAGGATGATTGCGTGCGAAGCTCACATATGCATCAGCCATCTCATGGACTGCTTCATCTTTTGACCTTCCAATAGCTGCTTGAGCAAGTTTACTATATACTTCTTCTAATCCATGGACTGCTAATTTTTTTCGCAGACCAGTGATACCGTCGATATGATTGTATAAAGATGGTGGACGTATGGTTAATTTTTTTGCTAGAGTAGCTAATGTAACGGCTTCTACACCTTCTTGATCGGCTATTTCAATTGCTGCTTGTAAAATTGTCTGTAAATCAAGACCCCTTCTTGGTGACATATTTATCTACCTTTCTCTTAATTTGCTGTTAATGCTAACTTTTTTTCTGCCTGACGGATTGCTTTTTGGATAAATGGATCTGGAGTTTGAAGCATTTCTCCATGTCCTACTGCTAGAAGACTTGGCTTTAGATCAGCGATTTTTTTCACACTTTCTAGTGAAAGTTCCTTGTTCCATGTACCAAAAGCAGGAAAAGGAAAGAATGGGCGAACTTGGCCACTTACCGCAATTCCTCCTCTTGTCTGCATCGCATCCCCTGCAATAAGTGATTGATTACGAGTATCTAAAAATGAGATAGAGCCTGGGGTATGGCCAGGTGTCGCCACAACTAACAGTGATCCAACCCTATCCCCTTCTTTAAGAAGGAGATCACGCTTTGTCAGCAGATTTTTAGGAACTCCACCTTTAATTGGTGTTTGCGGTTCATTGCTGTCTAATGACTTATCACCTTTTAAAATCCGGTTATCCCGTGCAGAGATTGAAACAGGTACATGTGGAAATCTTTTCTTTAATTTATCTAATGAACCAACGTGGTCTTCGTGAGCATGTGTAAGCAAAATACTTGTTAGTGGTTTATTAAGCTTTTCAATCACATCTATTATTCCTTTATAACTATTCGGTAGACCTGTATCAATTAATAATAGTGCAGAATCTTCCTCAACAAGATAACAATTCACTGGAAAGATGTTAGGTAAGAATGTTAATTGGTAAACATTCGCTATTTTTGTAAGTTTCAATTTTCATTTCTCCTTATTCATTCACGTTTTAAGAAAACATACTTGATAACAATGAAAATACAAGAAACAACATCATGGTGCTCCCCATCAAAGCACCAATTCCCCTTCGTTGTGATCCCGCTGAATTTATCGCATAACGAAAATAGAGGAGGGATCCTGCAATAATAAGCAGCCCTTCAAACGCCATACTCACTGTCGGAACTGCCCATAAACCCAGCCCCAAAAGTGGAAATCCACCAAGATTCCCCGGCAAAATCGGCATATCAGAACGATGGACGATTAGGTCTAGCAGCCAATGGCTGAATGCAACAGATCCAATAATAATTCCGCTTTTCCTATTCCAAAACAAGCCTGCAAGAAGTCCAGCAATGAGAGAAATAAGCAGTGCTCCAATTAAGGAATGAGTATAATCAGCATGGATAATCGTTTCACCGTATCCCCCATCACCTATCAGTTCAATCATCTCCACTCCTGCTAAAGAAAGTGGCAAAAATACAAGATCCATTAGCTGACTGCTTACAATCAGTGACCAAAGCGGTACCTCAGGTGCCTTCGCTTTTACAATGGCCGCTACTCCGAAATGTCCGGCGAACATAATTCCCCTCCCTAATATCATTATTTTAAAAACTAATGTTGTTAGTTTTATTTTAACTAATACCATTAGTTTACACAATAGGTTTTTACATATTTTTCTGTATCGTAATAAAAAAAGCTGCTAATAAATTGCAGCTTTTTTCAACCTTAGTTTTGATTACTTGGAATAACTGGCAACAAAATATGTGATGGATTTTTAATAGTATGATAGACGGTTTGATTTGCCTTCATATAATTTTTACCATCTATCATCGTCGTCCTATTGTTAAAATTCACATCAAAACGAGGGAAATTACTAGACGAAATTTCAACTCTTATTTGATGGCCTGGAAGGAACACATTGCTCGTTGCCCAAAGATCAATTTCATAAGAAATGATATGATCTTGGATACTTTCATCTTCCTTTTTTAGCCCACTCCGAAATGTTGAACGAACAATCCCATCTGTCAAATTAAAAGCGGTCCCATCTGGATATACATCCACTAATTTTGCAGTAAAATCAGTTGAACACGCATCCGTTTTTGCATAGAGAATAACCTTAATTGGACCGGTCACTTCCATTGCTTCTGTTAAAACTTCGCTGGTAAAAACTAAAACATCTTCTCGTTCTTCAACAATTCTTTGATCCTGAGGGCCGACTGAATTCAATTGGTCAAACAGTGTTCCTCCACCTGTACTTGGTACTGGGGTTGACGGGTCAAAAACAAAATGGTCTGCTTGTTCTTTTCCCGGCATTTCAATGGACAATCTTCCGCTTCCAAATCGAGTATTAGCGTTACCATCACTATGAAAATAGTAAGGAACATATTCAGTATGCGGCAGTGGCCAAGTATCTTCCTCACGCCAAGTATTTTTACCCATCACAAAGATTTTTACAGATTTTTCATCCATAATGTTTGTTTCTTTTTCTTTTAACCAATAATCAAACCAGCGAAGGTGCAGGCTTGTTAAATCTTCCTTCCCATCAATCCATTCCTGTGTCGCATACTGCCCGAATTTTCTTTGCCCAATTTGTGAACTGAAATCACCATGCGCCCAAGGCCCGATCATTAACTTCTGTGGTTGATTGACGAATTCGTTTGCATGAACATAGTTTGCAATGGTAGGACCTAGCAAATTATCATACCATCCTCCTAAATGATAAGCAGGTACGGTTATCTTTTTTAGCTTTTCTAATCCTAATGATAGGTCATCCCAAATTTTATCGTTCAAACCATACTCCATCATTTCATAAAAATAATCGGCAACACCAATTTCCTTTAATTCCGGCCATTCTCTTAGCGGGAAGTAATGGTATACTTCTTCAATGTTATCGATTATTTTTGCTAACTGATGCATTTTCTGTTGATAAACTTCTGGATCGGTAAATTTTTGTTGAATCTCATCTGGTGCAATAGATTCTAAAGCCCACGTTATATTCATACCAAGTCCATATGCTCCGTTTTGATAAAAGCTTCCTTCTCTTAAATCATTAAATGTCTGAGCTGGAAAAATTGCCTTTAAATGAGGTGGATTTTCTGCTGCCGCGAGCAGTTGAGTAAAGCCGTAATAGGAAAGTCCATACATTCCAACTTTCCCATTAGAATACGGCAGTTTTGCAGCCCATTCCACAGCATCATATCCATCTTTTCCTTCATATTTAAATGGGAAAAACTCTCCCTCTGAAGCAAAACGCCCCCTTACATCCTGAATTATTACGACATATCCATTTTCAACTAAACGATTTGTATCCAAGTAGCGGTGAGAATAAAATGGATGATTTTTATTATACGGTAATCGTGTAAGCAATACTGGATACTGGTGATCATCATTTGGACGATAAATATCTGCATACAGAATCGTTCCATCTGATAATTGGCATGGTACATTTTTTTCTAATAAAATCTGGTGTTTCTTCATATCTTAACCTTACCTACTTCCCTCAGGAGATATTTATTTGATTCACGTTTTCCTCTATGATGACTTCCTGCCCTTTTCTTGTAAAAGCACTGACAACAAGCATTGTGGTCATGTTCACAGAAATGGCTACAATCCCAATATCAAGATCCTGTATGATGGATGGTGCAGACGGGAATAAGGTCGCCATCGTCGTCTCTGAAAGGGTAAAGTATGCAACCAATGCCACTCCGACAATCATTCCAAAGGAAGCTCCAGCTTTACTAACAGGATTTTTCTTCAATAAGCTAAAAAATAGAGATGGAAATAACTGCAGGACAAAACTGTATGCCATCGTCAATAAGGCAAGCATTGTGTTTCCGCCAAAGAAGGTAAAATAAACAGCAATCAAGGAAATAATTGGAACAAAAAGACGAGTTAATTTTGCAAGCTTTTCATCTGGAGTATCAGGTTTCACTGCTTTAAATATATTTTTTGATAACATCATGGCTGAAGTTAATATTAACATCGAGCAAGGAATAAGAGCTGCAAGCATCCCTGCTGCACCTACAACACCAACAAACCAAGCCGGGAAGGCACCTTTTGCAAGTTTAAACAAGGCAAGGTCTGTATCTGCCCCTTGTAGGTTTGGGATTTGCAGGGCAGCCGTAAAACCAATAATCAGGATAAAGACTAAAACGATTTGATAGAGAGGTAAAATTGCTGCATTTTTTCGCAAAGTTGATTCGTCTTGTGATGATAAACTGGCGCCGAAACAATGTGGCCACATATACTGACCTAATGCAACAATGACGCAAAGGGAAATATACCACGTGATGCTAAGTCCTTCATCTGCAAACGATAAAAATCCAGGTTTTGTTGCTTCTAATGATTCAAACATAGGCTGGATTCCGCCGAAATAATGGATCGGCAAGTAAATTCCCATAATAAGAATAACGACAAGCATAAGGATATCTTTAAGCATCGATGTCCACGCAGATCCATGTATGCCTGAAACGTAAACGAAAATGGTGACGACAAGCATTCCGATCCAAACAGCAATTGTTGGCGAAATCATTCCGTATGATGCTTCAGAAACAATAATCTGGAAGCCTTTTAATTGAATCACGATATATGGAATCATTGAGATAACGCCAATTATTGCGACCAACAATCCCAATGGCTTGCTATTATATTTTTTTGCAAAAAAATCAGATTGTGTCAGCAAGTTATGCTTCTTTGCATAACGCCAAATTGGGGGCAAAATCCAAAAAGGAACGATATAAGTAAGGGCGCAAAATATATATATGGCTGGCGCACCAAACCTATAGGCAGCACCGCTTGCTCCGAGAAATACAAACGTCGAAAACATCTCCCCAGCCATGAGAACAAACATGATTAATGAACCAAAGCTCCTGCCGCCGACAGCCCACTGCTCAAGCTTCATTTCCTGTCCTTTTCGTGCTTTAATACCCAAATAAAAAGCTAATGCAAGCGTTGCGATGATAATCAAGATGGAACTATTCATTTATTCTCCTCCTTTTCTTGTTTATCATATATAACGCAGCTAATATAAAGGCAGATTGATGTTAAAACAAGCCATGCTGCTGACCAAAAAACAACAAAAGGTATCCCAAGTATATATGGTTCCACGCGATTTATAACTGTTAATGAACCTATTGCAGGAATGATGCTTAATAGAACAATCAGTTTTTTCAAGATGAAATCCCCCTTTTTTGGAAGCGCTTTAATTAATTTGAATGTCAATATTCAAATGGTCATTTCTTTTTTATCGATTATTCAAATGGTATCGTGTATGATAAATTGCAAAACACGATACCATGTCAGTCATTACTTCACTTTTACATCATTCGAAGACATTATATATTTTATGATTTCAGTCACTCGATCTCCTACTTCAGAAGTTGAGCCTGTCCCTTTCATATCTGATGTTAACACATCACCCTCGAGAAGAAGTTGCTCAATCGCCTCTAAAACCACTTTTCCATACATTTCATAACCAAAGAAATCAAGCATTTGGCTTGCAGACCAAATCGTTGCAAGCGGATTGGCAATCCCTTTACCTGCAATATCAGGAGCAGATCCGTGGATTGGCTCAAACATTGACGGATAATTCCTTTCTGGGTTAATGTTTGCTCCAGCAGCAAGTCCAATGCCGCCAGCAAGTGCCGCCCCTAAATCTGTCAAGATATCACCAAATAAGTTTGATGTGACTACTACTTCAAATCGTTTCGGATCTTTAATCATCAACATCGCTGCAGCATCAACAAGATAGGAGGCTGTTTCAACTTCGGGATATTCCAAGCTAACTTCATCAAATACTTGATCCCAGAAAACCATTGAGTAATTAAGAGCGTTTGCTTTAGAAATGCTTGTTAGTGTTCTTCCTTCTTTTTTCGCCGTTTCAAATGCATAGCGGATAATTCTTTCTGTACCTTTTCTGGAAAATACACTATTTTGCAGGACGACTTCATGCTCTTTTCCTTTAAAAAGCCATTCTCCAGCACCTGAATATTCCCCTTCGCTGTTTTCACGAATAAATAGCATATTAATATCTTCTCGTTTCACATCCACAAGCGGCAATTGTGCACCCTTTAACAGCTTCACAGGCCGAATATTAACATACTGATCAAAGTTTTTACGGATTTTTAACAACAAATCCCACAGGGAAATATGGTCGGGGACGCCAGGAAACCCGACTGCTCCTAAATAAATCGCATCGAATTCTTTCAACTGTTCAATTCCATTATCATCCATCATTTTTCCATTTTTCGCGTAAAACTCGCTTCCCCATGGAAAGTATGTGAAATCAAATTGGAAACCTGAATCCAGTTCAGCCACTTTATTTAATACTTTGACCCCTTCATTAATGACTTCAGGGCCGATACCGTCACCTGCGATAACCGCTACTTTAAATTGTTTCACAATGATCTCCCCATTTTCAGCTTTGGTTCCAAACGACCAATTTCATTTCAGTCATTTCTTCCAACGCATATTTTATTCCTTCACGTCCTGTTCCACTTTCTTTCACACCACCATATGGCATTTGGTCGACGCGATAGGTTGGCACATCATTAATCATGACGCCGCCAACGTGCAATTCCCTTGAAGCGTACAAAGCATTTTTCACATTGTTTGTGTAAATTCCTGCCTGTAATCCAAAGCGGGAATCGTTCACTTGTCCAATTGCTTCTTCAACTGAACTTACTTTGTTCACAATAACAACCGGAGCAAATGCTTCCTGACAAGATACTTTTAAAGAATGATCAGCATCTGTAATAATTGTTGGCTCAAGAATACCATCTTGAAGTTTGCCCCCGGTTACGATCGTTGCTTCGCTATATTTCGTTTCCTCAATCCAGCCCAATACACGTTCAGCTTCACCTCTAGAAATTAATGAGGAAATATACGTATCCGGATCAAGCGGGTCACCAATTTTCAGTTTTTTAGCTGCTTCAGTGAACTTCGCAACAAATTGTTCATACACATCCTCATGCGCATATACACGCTGCAAGGAAATACAAACCTGTCCCTGATTGGAGAAAGCGCCCATGATACAGCGGTCAATCATTTGATCGATGTCAATGTCTTTGTCGATAATTAATGCTGAATTTGAACCTAGTTCAAGTGTCGTCTTTTTCAAGCCCGCTTTATTGCGGATACCAATGCCGACGCTTGGGCTTCCTGTGAATGTGACCATGCTTACACGATCGTCTTCCACAATCGCATCTCCCACTATACCGCCAGGACCTGTTACCACATTCAATACACCTGCTGGAAGACCCGCTTCTTCAAAAATTTCCGCAATAAAGAGAGCAGATAGTGGTGTTTGTGACGCAGGCTTCAAGACAATGGTATTGCCAGCTGCAATAGCCGGACCAACTTTATGTGCGACAAGGTTCATTGGAAAATTAAAAGGCGTGATTGCTCCAACAACGCCAATCGGCTCTCTTAATGTGTAACCGATCCGGCCCACACCGCCAACAGCTGCATCAAATGGGATCGTTTCTCCATGAATTCTTTTTGCCTCTTCAGCCGAAAACTTATACGTTTCAATCGTTCGTTCTACTTCTGCTTTTGCGAACATAATTGGCTTTGCGGATTCACGAGAAATAATTTCTGCCGCTTCATCCGCTTTTTCTTTTAATAGCGCAACAACTTTTTCTAAAATGTTTGCCCGCTGATACGCAGGCATTTTCGCCATTAATTCGCGTGCATTGTAGGCAGCGGTAATTGCCTGTATAGTCAGATCTTTATCAGCCATTGCAATTTGAGCGATTTCTTCCCCAGAATATGGAGAGTATAACGAAGCATATTTTGGGGTTTCTACTTTTTCTCCATTGATTATCAAAAACCTCTTTGTCGACATCGATTTATTCACTAATTTACTCATTGAGGGCCTCCAATACCATTTCATGAAATTGAACAATCGCTTTTTCTGAAGACGAATATCTTCCTTTGTTAAATGCACGTGAACGGAATCCGATTTGTTCTAACTCTACAAGCTCTACGTCTTCTAGACGTACCTGTTCAGCAAAAGCAACTAAGTCCTTTTCTTCCTGAGTCAAATTCGCATCACGGAAATAATAAGTGTAAAGAATCAAAGTTGTTTCATGATCAATCGGAACCAATTGAATCGTCGCCATATTGCCAGGACCCGGATAAATCGTCAGCATTAAGTTTGGCCACAACCAGAAGAAAGATCCGCCTTGCATTTCAGCCTGATTTAAATCGACTGTTCCATAATTTTTATCCGGTCTAACAATTGTGCCTTGTAGTGAATAATTTTCACATGTGATAATTTGATAATCATCCATATTAAGTGCTGAAACAAAGCCTGGATGAGCGACATGACAGTGGTCACACTCTAAATAATTGTCAATAAACGCTTTCCAGTTTGCTTTAATCACTCGTGATGTTTGGTTTGTCCTTTTTAACTCACTTAAAAACGGAAATTTACTTAATCGATCGAAGAAATCTCCATAAGATTCGCTTAGCGGATTCGCATTATCGTCCAAATTTACAAAGATTAAAGATTCCAGAATTTCCATGCGGACTGAACGTAAACAAGCATCTTGTACACAAGCTGCGTCTTCACCTCGAAAATTAGGTGCTTTGTTTAATTTCCCATCCAATTTGAACGTCCAGCCATGGTAGCTGCATTGTAATATTTTCTTCTTACCTGACTCACTTTTTTCAAGCTTTGTCGCACGGTGCGGACAGACGTTATAAAAAGCGCGGATGACTTCATCCTGGCCGCGAGTCACGATAATCGGCTCATTAGCAACTTCAGTCGTGAAGAAAGCACCTACTTTTTCTAGCTGACTGACATGTCCCACAAGCTGCCAAGATTTAGAGAATACAAGATCCATTTCTTTATCTAGTACTTTCGGATCTGTATATTTGTCATAGGACAACGTTCTTTCAAATGTCCGATTAGTTGCATTTTCTACTTTGTTATAAGCCATATTTCATTCTCCCCCATAGATAAATGATTTTGAGTATCATTAAATGATTAATAAGCATTTTAGTATTGATTGAACAATCTATTTCATTAACCTGCTTGGACGGATTTACATGTAAAAGGTTTAGCAGCAACCTTAATGGAATCTGTTGGACAACCGTCTAAAGCATCTTCCAAATCTTCTTTCAGCTCGTCAGGCACTTCAGTTATGCCTGTGTTGTTATCGAGAATGGCAAAAGCAATTCCTTCGTCATTATAATCAAAAATTTCTGGCGCCGTTGCTCCACATGCCCCGCAAGCGATGCATGTATCCTGATCAACTACTGTGTATTTAGCCATGTGGATTCTCCTCTTTTCTCAATTCTATTAAACTACTGAGCCACTTTTTTCTTTTTCCCCCATAATACTTGTGCTGTGAAGTGGCTGAACTTTCGCACTCGGATCAATATATACTTTTGCATGACTTACAGCTGTCGGCGCTTCTCCAAAACCACTCGCAATCAGCTTCACTTTTCCTTTGTACGTACAAATATCACCTGCTGCGTATATGCCTTCGATATTTGTTTCCATTCTGGAATTGACTACGATGGAATTGCTTTCGATTTCAAGGCCCCAGTCCTTAATTGGACCAAGTGAGGAAACAAATCCATAATTGACAAGAACATCATCGACTTCGATTTCGAGCATCTCCCCGCTCTTCGTTTCCGTCACAACCACTTTTTCAATTTTTTCATCGCCTACTAATTGTGCAGGTACGTATGGCGTTAAAACTTCTACTTTGGACTGTTTCAATTGCTCCACACTATGCTCATGGGCGCGAAATTTGTCTCTTCGGTGAATGAGTGTCACTTTTTCCGCTATTGGTTCAAGCATGAGAGCCCAGTCAACAGCTGAATCACCACCGCCAAATACGACCACTTTCTTTCCAATAAATTGATTTAAATCCTTAACAAAATAATGAAGGTTCGTGTTTTCAAAGTTTTCTTCACCTTCAATTTTCAGCTTACGCGGTTGGAATGCTCCATTTCCAGCTGTGATAATAACAGATTTAGCATAATGAGTTTCTTCATTCGTTGTAATTGCGAACACACCGTCCGCTGTACGAAAGATGCTTTCCACAGATTGATTAAGGCAAATTGTCGTTTCAAACTGATTCATTTGCTGCAGTAATTGATCAACAAGTTCTTGTGCTCGCACTTTCGGGAAACCGGCAATGTCATAAATATACTTTTCTGGGTACAAAGCAGACAATTGTCCACCGAGCTGGGGAAGACTTTCGATTATTTTCACCGACGCCTGACGCATTCCTGCATAAAAAGCAGTAAATAAGCCAACCGGCCCTCCTCCGATAATTGTGATATCAAAAACCTCATAATGATTTTCCATTTTACTCCCCCACAACAGTCTTAATTTCTAGCAATCAACTTTTTCTAAATTACTGATAGTTTGCTTGCAAATAGCCTTTCATTTTTAAATACTTGCAAATAACGTGCCAAACTATAAAGTTAGACTTCCATCATTGGGGGTTTTCTTCATCCTCCAATGATGGTTAGCGGATCTTTACGGGCAGTTATCTCCCTTTATCTTCTTTGTTTCTCTCGAATCTTGAAGTGGGAGTCTTACTGCCCGTTAAGAATGGGATAAAAATAGTAAAAATACACGAAATATTATGATTTTCAATTGAAAACGCTATCATTTTGAGTTATATTTGACTCAAATCGGGTTAAATACTACTCAAAATTAACTCACTATCTATTAAACAGGGAGGATCATTCTATGAAAAGTCCTGATGTAACATACAATGTTGAAATGACCTTGCAAACACTTTTAAAAATCCTCGATCATTCCTCAGATGAAATTTTCGTCCTTGACGGTAAACAACAGATTCTTTACGTTAACCAAGTATGTGAGCGACATTATGGGTTGAAACCTACTGATGTCATCGGCAAGTACAATCTTGAATTATTTGAAAAAGGTTATTGGAATCCATCCATCGTGCCTGAAGTATTTAGAAACAAAAAGCCTTGCTACATGAAACAAAAAACTTACATTGGAGCTGAACTGTTGACATCAGCAATACCAATCCTAAATGATACAGGGGAAATCGAGCTTGTTGTCATTACATCAACGGAAACACAAACATATAAAATGATAAAAGCGTATGAAAATGCTCACGAGTCAAAACCAACTCACGTGAATAAATCAGACCGATTGATTACCAATAGCAGTAAAATCAAACAAATCCTGAATTTTTGCGAAAAAGTGGCACCAACTGATTCTACGGTATTAATCCAAGGAGAGTCAGGTACAGGAAAAGGTGTGCTTGCCCAATTCATCCATCGATTAAGCAAGCGAGCAAACAGTCCATTTCTAACCATTAACTGTGCTGCCATTCCGGAAGAGTTACTTGAATCAGAATTATTCGGATATGCAAAAGGAGCATTTAGTGGAGCAAATTCAAATGGAAAACCTGGATTGCTCGAGGCAGCAAACGGAGGGACGGTTTTTCTTGATGAAATTGGGGAAATGCCGCTTTCTCTGCAAGCAAAACTGTTACAGGTAATCCAAGATAAACAATTCATTCCCGTTGGCAGCAACGAAATAAAAAAAGTAGATATACGTATCATTGCAGCAACAAATCAGAATTTAATTCAAATGATTAATGATAAAAAATTTAGAGAGGATTTATTTTACCGTTTAAATGTGATCGACATTCACTTACCTTCTCTTCGTGAACGTAAAGAAGATATCATTCCACTTGTCTATAACTTTTTATATAAATTCAATGAAAAATACAGTGAGAATAAAGTGATTTCGGAGGAATGTTTAAATATATTAATTCATTATTTATGGCCAGGAAATGTGCGTCAGCTTGAAAATTTAATTGAACGGTTAGTTGTCGTAAGCGATTCTGTTATTCAGGTTGCTGACTTACCAGAATTGATTACCAACAATGTTGAACAAGTTGCCAAGCTAGCTCTTCCTACATCACTTGATGAAGCAGTTGATGAAACGAAGAGATTCTTAATCAGGCGATCTTTTCAAACTTACAAGTCCTCTAGAAAGGTTGCAAATGACCTCGGTATTAGTCAAACGAAGGCCTCTAAATTAATCCGGGAATACTGTGAGGACTTATTAAATTCTTAAACCAAATACATATACTCATATATCACTACACTATTAATCTAAATGATCCTTACTCTCATGAGTAAGGATCATTTATGTAGTACTAATCTAAAAATATTCGGTATACTCTAGTTTCAAAAGGCTTTAACATGAATTGTTGGATCAATTGATGATTTGATACAGTATAATTAGCTAACAATAATTCTTGAGAAACTGTAAAATCCAAAGGTTCCTCTATTTCTGCTTCTTTTTCTGAAAGATTTGTAAGAACAACCACTTTGTCATCATCCAACGTACGAGTATACGCAAAAATTTGCGGATGATTATCAAGAATCAAGTCATACGTACCATACGTAAATACTTGATTTTCCTTTTTTAACTTAATCATCATTTTATAAAAATGAAGAATAGATCTTTCATCTTGAAGCTGTTTTTCTACATTTATTTCTTTGTAATTTTTATTAACTCCAAGCCACGGTGTTCCTGTTGTAAATCCTGCATTTGCTTCAGAGCTCCATTGCATGGGTGTTCGAGAATTATCGCGGCTTGAAGCCCAAATGATTTCCATGATTTCATCATGTGGTACGCCTTCTTCTCGCTTGATGCGGTACATGTTCTTATCTGCTACATCATTGTACTGATCAATTGAATCAAATTTAACATTTGTCATACCTATTTCCTGACCTTGATAAATAAAAGGAGTTCCTTGCATGAGAAAATACATCGCACCAAGTGCAGTTGCACTCTCATACCAAAATTGCGTATCATTCCCCCATGTTGAAACCCTGCGAGGCTGGTCATGATTTTCAATAAAAAGCGCATTCCATCCTATATTTTCAAGGCCCTTTTGCCATTTTGTTAATACTTTTTTTAATTCAACAATGTCTAACGTTTTCTTTTTACCAGCATCCCATAATGATAAATGTTCAAATTGGAACACCATATTAAATTTTCCTTTTTCTGTTCCGACCCACTGGATAAGATCCTTTTTATCTTCTGCTTTAACACCGTTTGCTTCTCCAACCGTCATAATATCGTATTTTGCAAATGTCTTCTCTTTTAATTCTTGCAGATATGTATGAATGCCTTTCACATTCATATGTTTTTCGAACGATGATACATATGGTAATCTTTCGGGATTTGGCATATCCTTTAAACCTTCTTCTTTATTAATATGGCTGATTGCATCTACGCGAAAACCATCGATCCCTTTATCAAGCCACCAGTTAATCATCTCGTATAAAGACTCTCGGACATCCGGATTTCTCCAGTTAAGATCTGGTTGTTTTTTAGAAAAAAGATGCAGGTAATATTGATCTGTTTTTTCATCATATTGCCATGCAGATCCACTAAAAATACTTTCCCAGTTATTAGGCTCCTTCCCCTTTTTTCCGTCGCGCCAAATATACCAATCACGCTTCGGGTTTTTTAGTGAAGAGCGTGATTCAATAAACCAAGGATGTTCATCACTTGTATGGTTAATGACTAAATCAATGATAAGCTTCATCCCACGTCTATGAACTTCCTCTAATAATTGATTAAAATCTGCCATTGTTCCAAATTCATCCATTATATTTTGGTAATCACTTATATCATAGCCATTGTCATCATTAGGGGATTTGTACATTGGGCAGATCCAAATCACGTCAATGCCTAAGTCTTTTATATAATCTAATTTAGAAATCATTCCTTGTAAATCACCGATGCCATCACCATTTGAATCCATAAAACTTCGAGGGTATACTTGGTAAGCTACAGCTTCTTTCCACCAAATTTTTTTCATTTTATGTACCTCTCTTATTTAAATTGAGTATTCTAAGGCAAGTTAATATCACGTTCATAAAGACTGACCCCGGACTCTTAACAGTTTTTCATCAATAACTAAGTTTATTTCAAGTGAGCCTTTATTTATTCATCTAAATCTTTTGTTACCTTTAAATAAAGTTCGTTGGTAAAAGTAAGTATGTATTTATAAAAGTCGACAATGCTCGATTTTTGTCAAATGATAGATTTTAGAGAAAAGTTGATAGATTAAATAGGAATGTTGATAGATTACTCAGCATAGTTGATAGATTAACTTCCAATGTAGAAGAAAAGCGTAGTATCTATATAAAATAGTTATTAAAATCGGTTCACACTTAGGAGTTCTTACCAATATTTCAGGTTTTATGTACATTTACGAGTTCAATTCTGTAAAAAGGGGCAAATAATATGTGGATTGTTCTCCAGGTAAATGCTTCTGTTGAAAAAGGAAGAGAGCTTGGAACTAATTTATTCCAAGCTCTCAATTAAAACATGTTAAAAACCTCGTTTTTTCGCGTCAACATTATACTTGATTGTTTACCAATTTATCCTTTACCCGACTTCTTATCTACACCATCTTCATCATTTTTATAAAGAAAAAAGGTAATGACACCAGAGATAATTGCTCCCATTATAGCAATTGGTATGCGATATTGCAGCGGTACAGCAGAATAATCTTTTTCTAACATCCACAAGGCAATAATCCCGACTGCTAACATAGTCGGAATGACGATTTTCATACGTTTCATTTTTCCACATCCTTCATTTCTCTATCTTCTCTTATTTTATCATTTCTTACATTCTAAAAAGAATCAGTTTTTAGGCAATAGAAAACCCGAATCTCGGAACTAGTAAAAGAGTTCGAAATTCGGGTTAAGAGTAAAATTACATGATTTAAAAACGCATCAGTGCATATTCGTCATGACCCAAACAGAGCCATAAACAATTACGATCGCCATAAATCCAGCAGAGCTTATTTTAAGAATCTGCCATCCACGTTCACCTTCACTGATGTGCATGAACATGATTAACTGAATCGCTGCTTGAAAAAACGCAAGGATAAAGATAATAATAACAATCGTTTGTAACGCTAAATCTGTATATAAAGCTAATCCAGCTGCTAACAAAGTTAACGCAATCGATAATATTAAACCGATAATATGTGACCATGGAAAATGATGAGTATTATTCTTGTTATTTGCCATTTATCACACCATCCCTATTAGGTAAACACCAGTATAAACGAAGATCCATACAAAGTCTAAAAAGTGCCAATATAAACTCGCAATAAATACCTTTTTAGCTGTATCTGGTGTTAAACCTCTTTTAAAGATTTGTAAAATAATTAAGATCATCCAACCAATACCAAGTGATACGTGCAGTCCATGTGTTCCTGTCAAAAAGTAGAATGAAGACCAGTATGCATTTGTACCTAATGCAGCACCTTCATGAACTAGATGCATAAACTCAGTAATTTCTAAATAAAGAAATCCTAAACCAAATAATAAAGTAATAACTAACCAAGCAATCATTGATTTTGTATTTCTTTTTCTCATTTCATGAATCGCTAATCCACAAGTGAAACTACTTATTAATAAGACAATCGTCATGACTAACGTGTTACCTATCTCAAAAAGTTCACCAGGCATTGGTACACCGCCAGCGTGGCCACCATGGGCCGCATGACCACCAATTGTAGAAGTATAGATTGAGAAATATGTTGCAAAAATTGTAGAGAATAAAATGACTTCAGCGCCCAAGAAAATCCAGAATCCAAAGATGTTCAGTCTTCCAATACCAGACTGATATTCCAAGGGCGTGTTAGGACTTATATTTTCATCATGTGCCATAACTTACGCCTCCTTTTTCTGTTCTGTGTTGATGATTTCTTCTACACTGACATAATAACCTTCATCTTCTTTATGTGAACGAAGTGAACGAAGTGCCATACATGCTAACACACCAATACCGCCTAAAATCGCGATCCACCACAATTTAAAGACTAAGCCAAAACCTGCAACAAAGAAGAATACCGACATGACAAATGGAGTTCCTGCGTTACTTGGCATGTGAATTGGTTTATACTCAGGCTTCTCTTCTTTACCTGCTTCACGTTCTTGTTTCATAATCATGAATGCATCTAGACCTTTAACTTCTGGTGTTACAGCAAAGTTATAAAATGGTGCAACTGAAGTCGTTGTTGCCCATTCAAGTGTACGTCCTGCTCCCCACGCATCTCCAGACGTTTCTCTTTTTGCATAACGGAAGCTGTAATATACGTTATAAACAAGGATCATAAAGGCAATACCCATACCAATACCGCCAATTGTTGAAACAACGTTTAATCCAGTCCATCCATCTTCTGGACCATAAGTGTAAATACGTCTTGGCATACCATCAAATCCTAGTAGGAATTGTGGTAAGAAACAAACATTAAATCCAATCATAAAGAACCAGAATGTCCATTTCCCTAGGCGCTCATTTAATTTATGACCAAACATTTTTGGATACCAGAAAACAAATCCAGCAAAACAAGCAAATACAGTACCACAAATTAATGTATAGTGGAAATGCGCAACAAGGAAGTAACTGTTATGATACTGAAAATCTGCTGCTGCCATACCAAGCATTACTCCAGTTACTCCACCGATTAGGAATGTTGGAATAAATCCGACAGACCAAAGCATCGGTACTGTATATTCAATTCGTCCTTTATAAAGAGTGAGTAACCAGTTAAAGATTTTAATACCTGTAGGTACTGCAATCGCCATCGTTGTAATGGAGAATACAGAGTTCACTGCTGCAGTTCCACCCATTGTAAAGAAGTGGTGAACCCAAACTAGGAAACTCAAGAAAGAAATCGTCACGATCGAAATAACCATCGATTTATAACCAAACAATGTTTTCCTAGCAAACGTTGCGAAAATTTCCGAGAAAATACCGAACGCCGGCAAGATAACGATATATACTTCAGGATGTCCCCAAATCCAGAACAAGTTAGCCCAAAGCATTGGCATACCACCATCAGCTAATGTAAAGAAATGAGTGCCGAATAATCGGTCAAATGTCATTAATGCTAATGTTACTGTTAATACAGGGAATGCAAAAACAATAATAAAGTTTGTAATTAAAGCTGTCCATGTAAACATTGGCATACGCATTAATGTCATTCCTGGCGCACGCATTTTAATGATTGTTACGATAAAGTTAATACCTGTTAACAGGGTACCTATACCAGAGATCTGTAATCCAAGTAAATAATAGTTGATTCCGGGTCCAGGACTACCTTCAATTGCTAAAGGAGCATAGTTCGTCCACCCTGCATCTGGTGATCCACCAAATACGAAGGAGATGTTGAAAAGAATAGCTCCAAAGAAAAATGACCAAAAACTTAATGCATTTAAATAAGGAAATGCTACGTCCCTTGCTCCTATTTGCAGCGGAACAACGACGTTCATTAAACCTATTACGAATGGCATCGCCATGAAGATAATCATGATCGTACCATGTGTTGTAAAGATTTCATTGTAATGCTGAGATGTTAAAAACTCATTGTTTGGCACTGTTAACTGTGCTCTCATTAATAATGCATCCACACCACCACGGAAAAGCATGATGACGGCTGCAATAATATACATAATACCAATTTTTTTATGATCAACAGATGTTAACCACTCTGTCCAAAGCCATTTCCATTTTTTAAAGTAAGTAAGAATAAACACAATTCCAATTACAGATAACAAAATAGAGATGTTCGCTCCAAGGAGCATTGGATCATTTAAGATTAAATTATCTTTAATAAAATCAAACATTCAGTGTTCCTCCCTTCTTAGTGGTTATGATGTTCACTAGATTCAGTTGTCGTTGAAGCCTCTTCTTCATGATTGTCTTCTACAGCTTCTGTAGATTCTTCACTATCATGAGAATCTTCACCACCATGAGGTTTTATTTCAACTCCGTATTTTTCGCGGACTTTCATCGCATATTCACCAGAATCTACTCCATGATCAACAATATCTAAGTGAGTATTTGAAAATGTCATTTCTTCAACTGTGTCAGGCAACAATAATTTTTCATATGTTTCTTCTGTTAATTGTGGTGCTTTTTCTTGTGTTTCTTTTACCCATTTTTGGTAGTCATCTTCTTCTAAGGCTACAAAGTTAAATTGTTGATGTGTCATACCTTGGCCTGTAAAGTTAGAGTTCATTCCTTCATATTCTCCAGGTTCATCAGCCTGAAGGTATAAATCATTTACCATACCAGGCATTCCATATTCTTGACCGCCAATTTGCGGAACCCAGAAAGAACTCATTGAATCAGCAGATGTAATCTTGAAAAGTACTGGGTGGTCTTCCGGAACATTTACATAATTGACTGTTTCGATATCTTCCCCTGGATAACTAAAAATCCACTTCCAATCGGCAGATGTTGCATGAATAACAATTGGTTCTTTATGTGCCGTTTCTTTTGGCGGTTTTTCTAAATCATAAAGTACTTTAACTGTTGGAATTGATAAAGCAATAATGATGACGATTGGTATAACCGTCCAAATGATTTCCAACTTTGTACTGCCATGAATATCAGGCTCGTGATCCTTTTCATTGAAATTTTTACGGTCACGATATTTTACAATAACAAAGGCAAATAGTGCGTAAACAACAATCATGATAAATATCATAAAGTAAATTGAATACATAATGAGATCTTTAAGTGTCGCAGCATTAGGTCCTTTTGGATCAAATATTGCATATTCACTACAGCCACTTAAAACAAATAAAAATAGGAATGATGTTGCAAGAACTAAATAAGGCTTTAACTTTTTGAACACCTTTGTCACTCTCCTTTCTAAAACAGCGCATTTATGAATCAATGATTTCAAATGGTAAAACAAATTATATTCACCTACACATACTATCAAAATAAAAAAAAAACAAAATAGTTTCCTACGCATTATTTATTAACTTTCAAAATTTAGACGAAGTTTCTTCACAGTTTGGTAACAATTTTGCCAAAAGATTATCATAATAGATTTCATTACCAAGTTTTCGCTCCTTTTTATTTTGATATACTAATAATGTAAGTGAAAGGTTGAACAATGTAAAATAGTTTTAGAGGTTGAAATCATGCGCTAATCAATAATACTAAAATTTTATAGAAAGTTAAACTATTTTGATAATCTAACTATCTATGTATTACTCGTTTTTTCCTCAAAGTAAACTACACATTGAAAAAGTATGGATTTTTAAAATGTTTATAAATTGCAATAGCTTTATGACAATAATGTGTCTTTTGTCTTCATTGGATGTCATTCCTTTTACTTTTCATCATAATAAGAGTATAAATAATATGTTTTATAAAATTTCTTTTACGTCAAGGAGAGATATTGATTGAAAAAATATATAAAGATCATTGCCATCTTAGCTGTTATTTCTATGGCATTTGTTGTTCTTGGAGGAGCTTTAGTAACCAAGACTGGATCTGCAGATGGATGTGGAAGATCATGGCCTCTTTGCGAAGGAGAACTTGTACAACTTTCTGATGTAACACCTGAAAAACTTATTGAATTCGCACATAGAGCTACGACTATGATCGGGTCTATCTTTGTTGTTGTACTGGCCATTATGTCTTCTATTTATATTAAGAGAAGAGAAACAAAACTGCTTGCTTCGATCTCAGTATTATTTCTAATCATACAGGCTTTAATGGGGGCTGCTGCCGTTATGTGGGGTCAAAACCCATATATTATGGCGCTGCATTTTGGTATTTCAATGATTTCATTTGCTTCAGTATTGTTACTCGCTTTATTAGTCTTTGAGTTTGACTATAAATTCGATGCTAAGGAATTAGTGATTGGGAAAAAGATGAAACGAAATCTTTATTTCCTATCTTTTTATACTTATTTTGTTATTTATTCTGGAGCACTTGTCCGACATGAAGGAGCAGGTCTTGCCCTGCCTGTATGGCCCTTTGGTAATGGTGGTTTCATTTCCCTGGAAACGATTCAGCAACTTGTTCAGTTTGGGCACCGTTCACTTGCTCTGATTTTATTCGTATGGATTTGTTCAACTGCTTATTTTGCATATAAACATTATTGGAACTACCGCGTTATCAAATATAGTATGATTAGTTTGGTTGTATTATTGCTGATGCAAATTACAAGTGGAATCTTGACAGTTGCTACAGGTTTGAGTTTGACATTTTCACTTATACACTCTTTAGTTATTACGCTTATCTTTGGTGTTCTTAGCTATATCATGCTGTTAAATTCTCGCAGCAAAAGTGTAGAAAAAATGTTAGACAACAAAGAGATGAAAAGAGTAGGGTAAGACTTACTCTTTATTTAAATTGAAAGAGGAGAATGGTTGTGAAAAACACCGAGATCGTATTAAAAGATTCGCTTTCTTTGAAAGAGTATTTCTCTTGGAAAGTGATAAAATTAATTATAAAAACTGGAATCATTAAATCCAATATATTAGGGATGCTCGCTGGACTAAGTCTTGCATTATATATCTATGACATCGGGTTTATCGAAAAACTACCGATTATCTTACTATCTTTAATTGGAACATCATTTGTCGTAGGCGGATCTGGTGCTATTAATAACTATTATGACAGAGATATTGATTCTATCATGAAGCGAACGAAGGTCCGTCCAACAGCTGACGGTTCCATCAATCCTAAATTTGCATTATGGTTAGGGATCGCATTGGTTGCGATTGGATTAGTGCTGCTCCTTTCTATTTCAATTTTGGCAGCAGCAATGGCCTTTTTAGGATTTGTCTTTTATGTATTTGCTTATACAATGTTTACAAAACGTTCCACCATTTATAATACTGAAGTGGGAAGCTTGTCTGGTGCAATGCCTCCAATTATAGGATGGGCAGTTATTTCAGCAGATATTTTCCATCCTGTTGCAATTGGATTATTCGTCTTTATGTTTTTATGGCAGCCACCGCACTTTTATGCCATTGCGATTAGACGATTAGAAGAATACAAAGATGCCAGCGTACCAATGCTGCCAGTTGTAAAAGGGATTTATCGAACAAAGGTGCAAACAATTGTCTATTTAATTGTTTTACTAATCACTTCATTTCTCTTTTTCCCATATAGTAAAACAATTACCTTTGCCATGTTTGGACTAACGTTAGTATGGATACTGTTGGGGATTTGGGGATTTAAAAAGGTAGATGATAAAAAATGGGCCAATCTCATGTTTGCCTTTTCATTATCACATCTTACAATTCTTTTTGCATTAATGATTATTATTTCGTTGATCTAAAACAATTCATTTCGTGTTTGTATTTTAAACTGCGCTCGAAAATAGTACAGAAACCTTGGGGGTACTCAATGAATATATTGAGTACCTCTTTTTATTTGGCTGTTTTCGAAAACTTTGTTGCTATATACCAAGTAGTGCGGTGTAGTTGATTGCAGCGAGAGGATGCTCGCTTTTTAGCGGGGCGGGCGGTGAGCCTCCTCGATGTAATGCCTGCAGGAGTCTCGCAATCTGCTCCAATTAACCATAAATAGTTTTCGTTTTAAAAGACAATCTCCTAGAAAGAGCCTTTTATTATGATTTGAGTTTTTAGGTAATCAAAAGAACATATTGACGATCTCAATCCACATTAACAAAAAAATCCAGTGAAAAACTTAGTTTTCACACTGGATTTTCTCTGTTATGTCTATTTGTCCGCTTCCTTTAAAGGATAATAGTTTAAGATATATTATGATTCTTTTAATTCTTCAAACCACTTAATTTTATCTCTTAATTCCACAACTTGTCCGACTAAGACAATTGCTGGGTGTGTAATATTATTGCGTTTTACTTCTTCGACGATTGTTTCTAGGTTGCCTGTAATCGTGACTTGTGATGTTGTTGTTCCCCATTGAATGATGGATACGAGTGTATCTGGACTTTTTCCATGTTCGATTAGTTTTTCACAAATATATGGAAGGTTTTTGATTCCCATATAAAATGCAATTGTATCGATTCCATTTGCTAAAGCTCCCCAATTAATTGTATCCGTTTGTTTGTCTTCTCTACCATGTCCAGTAACAATCGCAAAAGATGATGCATAATCCCGGTGAGTAACTGGTATACCAGCATATGCAGGAGCTGCTATTCCCGAGGTAATCCCAGGTATTACTTCATAGGAAATACCATGATTTTTTAAAACCTCGGCCTCTTCTGCTCCACGGCCAAAGACAAAAGGATCTCCACCCTTTAATCTGACAACGATTTTTCCTTCCAATGCCTTTTCAACTAATACTTCATGTATTTGTTCTTGGATGAGTTCATGTTTACCAGGAAGTTTTCCACAATAAATAAGTTCAGCATCATTTTTGGCATGTTTCAACAACTCTTGACTAATAAGACGGTCATAAACGATGACATCAGCCTGTTTGATACTCTCTAATCCATAGACAGTAATAAGCTTTGGATCACCAGGCCCTGCACCCACTAAAAACACTTTTCCTTTATTCATCGTTTCTACCCTCTTCCATATCCATATAATTCATTTATTTTATCACACTATTTCCAATCTTTAAAAAGGTATTATTTCATGATAGAAGTAATTATTACCAATGCTTTTTTACACTTTTTCTTTTAGTTAAATGAAGTACCCTAATTCACATCTATACATACACTAAATATAAGCCAAATAAAAAAGAATCATTGTTTCATCTAATCACAAGGAGAGAAATGAGATGGAATTTATTGAACTGTATATCCGATCTGATGCATTCATTTTAATTCCTGTCTTATATTATATCGGAGTATTCTTGCGGCAAACCCCGTTCCTCCCAAAATGGAGCTACACTTGGATTAAGCTCATTTTTGCCATTATAGCATGTCTTCTTTATTATGGATTTGAAATTGAATCCGTTGTTCAAGGCATACTTGTTACAGGTGTCGCTGTTATGTTTCGGGATATCCTTCATCATTCAATCTTAGGAATATTTGAAAGAAATACTCATAAGAAGTAGGAGATTCTACATTTTGCTGATAAAAAGACCAGTAAATAGTATCAACTGGTCTTTGGTTCATTTTTATTTAAGCTATCAATCTAGTTAATGAGGAAAAGAATCGTTGAATAAATAGGTAGAGTGAGTAAAAAAATAGGTTAACTCTTTTTATACCACTATCATATTATATACTAGACGTGAGGCAGCACCTTGCGTCACATTAGACTGGCTTACTAAAGTCAGTCTCTTTTTATGAACCATTTGCTTTATGACATAGATTCGTTACCATATCTTTAACAAACGAATATTAACTTTTTCTTTCATTCCATTCATTCACAAGCATTCCATACACAATATGGTCAACATAATGGTCATATAACCATTCGGCCTGCCTAATACATCCTTCATTGACAAAACCTAATCTTTCCGGGATATTTCTGCTCTTCTTATTGCCCGCTGCTGCCCTTATTTCAACCTTATTTAGGTACAGCTCCTTAAATGCATATTCTGTCAAAGCATTTGCAACCTTCGTCATGATCCCGTTTCCTTGAAATTCTTCACCTAGCCAATAGCCTATATATGCCGTTTTGTTTGACCAATTTATTTCATTATATCCAGCTACACCCGCAATTTGTCCATTAACTAAAATAACTGTATTCAAGCTTTTATTTTCAGCAAAGCCTTTTAATGACATTTTTATAAATTCATTTGTATCATCTTGTTTTGTCGTTTGGTCCAGCCATGGAAGCCATTGTCTTAAATAATCTCTTGAACTGTTTGTTAAATCAAAAATTTTTTCTCCGTCTCTTACTTCTAGTAACTTTAAAGATATCTGATCATCAATATTGTATAGAAACATATTCATCTCCTACCATTTTTTTCATATGTCCAATATAATTTATCAGCAGATTTTTTTGTGATGTGAAAGCCAATTTTCTCTAACACGCGAATAGATGCAAAATTATCTGAATTACAGGTCGCTATAGCTTTGTTTACACCTGGTTGGGACAAACCCCACTCTACCATGGCTTTTCCCATTTCAGTTGCATATCCTTTACCACGGTAACGAGGAACAATACTATAGCCAATGTCGATGATTCCCTTTTCATTTGGTCCGCCTTTAAAACCCATATCACCTATTATGCAATTGTCACTTTTATGAATGATGATACCTTCCCACTCATTTTCATGCGGGAAATTGTGAAACCTATTTATTTTATAAAGAAAAAGTTGTTTATATTCTTCTAATGGCCATTCTGGTGCAATACAATATGGGATCAACTTTCGAAGCTCGTCATGACCTTTTAACAATGCTTCCATCATCTCTACTGTAAATGTAATGATTTTAAGTCTTTCAGTCATTATTTCCTGCAAAGTAACTCCTCCTAGCCAAAATGAATACTCCTATGTAACTAATACTCAAATGTTTTTTAAATACTTGCAAATTTCAATAAATCTTTTAAACCTATTTTAAAACGAATACATTTTCTGATCAATAAATCGCAAATGTTACATTTTAGTATTTCATTATTTTCAAGTATAATTGATTACTAGATCAATTTAGTTATTGAAAGGAGAAATTGAATGAATTGATGTTTTTATTTATACATTACTGATTGTTACGTATATTGTATCAAGATTTATTGAAGCCACATTTTTCAGCTACGAGATTGGTATTCTAGTAATTCTTACATTAATTCTTTCATTTAGAAAGGCTGGCGGGCTTTATTTAATTTCCGGTATTTGCTTTCTAAGCACTGGAACTCTTTTATTTATAAGCAATGATTTTGCCTTGGTATACGTTCCTCTTTCATTTTGAATCGATGTCAGACGTTCTTTCCCTATTTTTAGCCCTTCCCTTTATTAACTAAATTATCCGAGTGGGCCGATATGATATCAATCTTGGTCTCTTATTAAGAATAAAGTAAATCAATTGAGTACATTATATAAACGCAGTTTTCTCGTTACATATTTTCTTGGTTTATTCTTAAATATCGCTACCCTTTCATAGTAAAAAATTCGTTAGAACGGACATTGTCACAACTACCAAAAAACAAGGTAGATAAATACTATTCTCAAAATTTATTACGCGCTTATGCACTTTGTCTTACTTGGAGCCCGATGGAAGCAATGATCAGTGCATCAATCGATATTACAAACAAGCATTATTATCAAGTATTCCCAATATTATTTTCGATTGCTTCGATAACCGTCATTTCCGATTGGATACTATCGTATTTCAAGTATAAGAATGTTCCAATAACCATTGAAAATAAGTCAGAAATATCGATTAAAAAAGTTAGTAAAAAAATTATTGAAATGGTTTTTATACTAATTATTTTTATTATTTGTGTTTCTTTCTTACAAAATGTTCTGAACAAAGGCTTTCTTTTTTCTTTCGTTCTTGTGATTATTCCTATTTCAATCATATGTGCCATTGCGGTGTGGTTGATTGCAGCGAGAGGATGCTCGCTTTCCGCACCATCTCTTAAAGGTGCCTAAGACAAAAAGGGCTGTAAAGATTACTCCATATCTTTACAACCCTTTTTTCATATAAGGAAAATGGTATCTTATCATTACGCGTTTTCTGTCCCTTGGGAAATGTCTCGGGGCCTGCTCTCTCTATACCATTGTAAACAAAGGAGAAAAATGAGAAAGAGATCTATGAGATCCCCGCCATAATACATCAGCATCCCACCTATTTCAGCCTGTGCTGCTGGTACGCCAGCAGGTGGGTTTGCATAAATGTATTTAGATAACATACCATGTGCTGCTAAAGCCATGATTAACGTAATTGCACGATATAGATAACTAGATCTATGTGGTGCTGGATCAATATAAATGATAGAAATCGTAAACAAATAGCCGGCAAAAAAAACATGCACATGGATAACGAAATAAAGCAGGAAATAGTCATGCATTATGGCATATAAATTCGTCGTATATAGAATCCACACCCCTCCTACGTTAAGCAGGGAGGTCATAATTGGGTCACTAAGGATACGTAGCGGCCTGCTCTTTAGTGCACGCGTTAGAAGTCTTGCTTGTTTCACATTGAGTGCTCGCAGGACAAGAGTCATCGGGGCAGCTAATACGATAAGAAGCGGAGCAAGCATGCCAAGAAATAAGTGACCAAGCATATGGACTGTAAAATCACTATGAGCACGATTCGCTATCGGGCCTACAAATACCAATGCGGTACAGAGAATCCCTAATATCCAAAAGATCGTACGGGATAAAGGCCATTTTCGATAACGGCAACTTGTAATCGATGCTGCAAGAAGATAAATGATGATTGCAGCCAAAAACGGAAACAACAAGAAGAGGTCATAGGCTTGTTCACTTCCATGATGAATATGATTATTGTTCATTTGCTATTTTCCCATTTCCTCTTTTTGATTCCCTTCCCGTTCGAAAAATTAGGCTCATCGCCGTTAAAACCATCAAGGCGGCAACTATGTTCCAAACTAAATCGTAAATAAGCACATTTTCCACATAGCGAATTTGATGTATTCTCATAATCTTGTGTTGTATGGTTCCATCGTATAACTGAAAAATACCTCCACCAAGCATCATGCCGCCCCACCATCTTTTAAACCAAAAGGCATTCCTGCGATTTAGGTCAGCAACCAGGAACAAACCACCAATCGTTGCAAACCAACTAAACGCGTGAAACAAACCATCTGAGACCAAGCCAATTTCTGTTGTTGACTTGTCATAAAAATGATGCCAATGTAAAAGCTGATGAAAAACTGCTTCATCAAAAAAAGCAACAAGTCCTAGTCCGAACAGAATACCTGACCACAAATTACGACTCAAGTAATCAAAGCGAGCTGAAAAATCTTGATTGTGATTCATTTCAGAAGCCATAGGTGTCCTCCTCCAACTTTATACTAGCTTTCATCCAGTTTATCCAAGAATAACAAGCGATACACCAAAGGAAATCATTCACCAGTAGGATCATGAAAATACCCAATAACATTTCATTTTCTATCATTTAGCAAATTTCTTCCTTCGCATTCTATTGTTTCTTATATTGATTAACTTTTTTCACCTCTTGAATAATTTCACAAATTCTAAGCATCATAATTTGTGTTTAGGAGGTGAAAATGATGGCTATTCAAGAAAATACTAATGAAAAGCAAAAAAATAATGCAATAACTAGCAAACAAGATTCAGGATCAGAATATCACCGTGAACATGCAGGAAATGTTGAAGGTTATGGAGAAACAGAACCATATGTTAAGGGTTTAACTAATATGACTGAAAAAAATGATCAATAATTTTTCAAAGATATACTATTCTTATATAAAGCAAACATAGAAGTGTGTCGTAGTTGGCGTCTTATCTGAAAAAATACGAATCATGTTAAGAGTGAATGAGGTATTCACTCTTTTTATCGATTATATAGGTATCTATGCATGTCAAAAAACAAGCATAGCTTTTTTGCTATGCTTGTACACAAATGATTATTTACTTTCTTCATGTGGCAAACGATCCTCCACTTCTGTTTCAGCCATTCCATACAATCCGTTCATAGCTTGTTCATCCATATCAAGTCCAATGGAATTTTCAATTTGCACATTAATTTTACCTTTTGTTTCTACGACTTTTTTAGAATTTGGATTATTCATAAGAGCTCACCTCCAAATTTAGTATGTTTAAAAAGGCAGCAAATCATTAATCAAAGGTCATGATTGTCCCTTACATATGAAGCTCTTTAGGTGCTTCACCATGATCATTTAAAATACGTACAGTTTCCGGCTGTATTTCTAGAAACACATAATTTGGATCATTTGGTCCCTCAAACCATTTGTTAAATGATTCTTCCCAGAATCTTTCTTTCACTTCTTGGGATTTATTGATCGTCGATGTTCCAGTAATTTCAACATACGTATCGCCTATTCCATTACCTTCATACCCAATCAGCACAGCCACATTTGGATTATTTTTTATTTCATCTACTTTCTCTGTATCAAGCTTTGTTGGTGTAAAAAGGGTTAAATCCTCATTATAAAACGTCATATATCTTGTATGTGGTTTGTTGTTTTCAACGGATGAAAGGACACCTGTTTTATGATTTGCGATCGTATTTATTACTTGTTCTTTTAATTCTTGTTCACTCATCATTATCCACTCCTATCAGTTATTTTATTAAGCTGTTTTCGCAAACTTTGTTGCTATCTATATACCAAGTAGTATGGGTTAATTGCAGCGAGAGGATGCTCGCTTTCCGCGGGGCGGGCGCCTCCTCGGGGGTCTCATCTGTCCCGCTGCTCCAGCAGGAGTCTCTTAATCTGCTCCAATCATCCTTAAATAGTTCTCATTTTAAAAGCAAAATAGAATCCTTTTATTATTACTTTTCCTCTAAATACTGAATTTAAACACTCGTACAAAATCAAATAAAAAGTATACGACTTATTTTCAAGTTATACTGACATTCTTTTTCCACTATTTAAACGGATATTTTTTGGACCTAAAAGAAAAATAGGAATAGAAAGGAAGTTCTTTATGAATAAAAACACTGTCATTAAGGAATTAAATGAGTATTTAAAAGGCGAGTTCATGGGTATCCATGCTTACGAACATTACATTCAGCATACAAATGACCAAAACATGAAAAAATCCCTTCAGCAAATTCAGCAGGACCATAAACAACACGCAGCAAAAATTGCGGAAAGAATTCAAAACCTTGGCGGAAAAGCAGCTGAGGATAATGGATTCATGGGTTCCATAAGGGAATCAATGATGATGATTAAAGGCTTTCCAGATACAACAGATGAAATTTTAAAGGAGTCATAAATGGGCAGCAACTGGGCATTCGAGCCACAGAGAATATCGTACGAGGGGATTTGGATCCAGAGAGCCTACAAATTGTAAAAAGTAATCTTGATGAAGATCGGTCACATATTGATCAATTGAATAGGTTAATGGATTAGATCTAGAGTATCGATTATCTTGTTTATTAGACAATGCTTGTTATCACGAAAATTTATCCTATTCATCCCTGCTAGGCGAACATTAAAAAATGGTGTACAACACACCTACTAACTTCGATGTGGATGAAAATGACTATAAATATACGTGAAGGATTCATTCCAACTGCATTAGGGACAGCCGTAACAGCTGCCGGGTATGCGCTAAAACAAAAACTAGGTTCCATTAAAGCGAAACTTCTATCAGTGCGAGGTTTTCTTATCTCACTGATGGTTAGTGAGACTTATCGGACATCTACGGACAGTTATCCCCCCACCTTCGCTTCATTGTATAACTCTAGCTTAGAGGTGGGGGTTTTACTGCCCGTTAATGGCCCGTTAATGAGGGTTTGTTACGGATTGATGCCAAAATAAACCAACCCATATCCTTCTAATCACTTCCACCACCCTCTAAATATTTTTTCGTAATCGAATTTATCGTCGTTAACATATGTTCCTGCCCATTACTCTTTTATATAACAAATATGAAAACAAGGCTCTTTGAAAAATAATGATCGTTTATCAAGTAAAATTTAAGGGCTGTTCTAATATCTATTTTTCTAATCCTAGCAACCTTTAAGAATAATATTTAGAAAAAAGTGGATAATACGATTGACTGTTATGTAAATAAAGGAGTTAAGTGCAAATGGATGATTTAGTCTTAGCAAGATCACTTTTTGGAACAACGATGGGCTTTCATATTATTTTTGCAACACTTGGTGTAGGTATTCCACTCATGATCTTTTTGTCAGAAATACTCTATCAAAAAACAAAAGATCCAGATTATGCGGTGATGGCCAAAAGATGGACAAAGGGGCAAGCTATTCTATTAGGTGTTGGGATTCCAACCGGAACGATTGCAGGTGTGCAACTTTCTCTATTATGGCCTGGTTTTATGGAGGTTATCGGCAAGGTTATGTCACTTCCATTTCAAATTGAAATTTATGCATTCTTCATAGAGGCCTTGTTTATGTCCATATATGTTTATGCTGCTGACAGACTTTCACCAATAGCAAGAATTATTTCAGTTTTTTTTGTCGTAGTCGGTGCAGCATCATCTGCAATTTTAATTACAAATGTACATGCGTTTGAAGGTACTCCAGCTGGATTTCGCATTGAAAATGGTGAAATTGCTGATGTTGATCCATGGGCAGCGTTTTTTAATCCTAGTTTTATCACAACTGCTGGGCATGTTGCAGTATCTGCGTTTACAACAGGGGCTTTTGTTATTGCTTCAATTGCTGCGTTTAAAATGATAAAAAATCGAAAAAATGAACGTCTTTATCAATTTCATCGCAAAGCACTATTACTCGGCTTAACAATTGGTGGGATCTTTTCATTGGTAACAGCTTTAAATGGACATGAATCTGCCCAATTGCTCCATGAATATCAACCTGAAAAACTAGCTGCAGCAGAAGGATTATTTGAAACACAAAGCTACGCTCCCCTTGCTATTGGAGGTTTTACTGACCGAGAAACACAGGAAATAAAATACGGCATAGAAATCCCTTGGGCGCTCAGCTTTTTAGCTGGAAACCGATTTGATACGGTTGTCGTTGGACTGAATGATTTTCCTGAAGAATATTGGCCGCCATTATTTATCCATACCTTATTTAATGGAATGGTATTTATCGGCAGTTTTCTTATTCTTTTAGCTATTGTTGGTTTAGCATGGAGATTTATCTTAAAGAAAAGGATTTTTCCAAAATGGTTATTAATTCCCGTGATTGCCTCTGGTCCGCTTGCATTGTGTGCCATTGAGTGCGGCTGGATTTTTGCTTGTACTGGAAGACAACCATGGGTTATTTACCGCATATTAAAAACAGCAGATGTTGTAACAACTTCAGGGCAAATTGGTACACTATTTATCCTCTTTACAATTGTTTATTTTGTTTTGGGTGTTGCTGTTGTCCTTGTGTTAAATTACTATTTCAAACGAAATCCTGTTGAAAAAGAAATTGAAATGACGATGAGTTCATAAGGAGGAAAAGGATTTGTCAACGGATGCGCTATTAGCAATTACGATCATATGGGGATTTATTTTTATCTATGCCGTCATGGCTACAATGGATTTTGGTGCGGGTTTTTGGTCGATGGTTTATATTAATAAACCACAAACAAATGCCACCAATATTGCAAACCGATATTTGTCCCCTACATGGGAAGTAACAAACGTATTTATTGTCGCCATCGTTGTCGCACTGTTTAGTTTTTTTCCAGGTGCTACTTTTATTCTCGGAACTGTCTTATTGATTCCCGGTAGTGCAATCTTACTGTTACTTGCCATTCGCAGTGGCTTTTTAGTTTTTTCCCATATTGCCAAAGAATATGAAAAATTCCTTACATATATTTCAGGTATATCAGGCTTTATCATTCCAGGCATATTAATGCTTGTCCTACCTATTACACATGGTCAGTATATTGACGTTGTAAATGGAAACTATGTACTCAATGTTGGAGCTTTACTCTCAAGTCCAAACATCTATGCATTTGCTGCATTTGCCGTGACGAGTACATTGTTTTTATCTTCACTTTTGTTAGCTGACTATTCAAATGTTGCAGAAGATTTAGACGCATATAAATTGTATCGTCGGGATGCACTAATCCTTGGTCCGATCTCAATTATCATGGCTTTTTTCATCATGGTTACGCTTAGAACCGAAGCAAATTGGATTTTCACTAAAATGATGGATAATATGCCGTGGTTATTAGGTTCTGTTGCGATGTTCCTGATTGCAGGAATTTCACTTTTTTTACCTTCCACACGGCATTCAACACTAAAAGGTCGTCCTAGGTTAGCCGTTGTTGCTGCTACATTCCAATATTTTTTTGCCAGCTATGCATATGGACAAGCACATCTACCTTATATGATTTATCCTGATGTGACAATTCAATCTGGATTTACCCATCCAGAAACCTTCCGTGCCCTATTCATTACTTATATAGTCGCATTTATTATCCTTTTCCCTGGTTTTGTTTACTTTTGGCGATTATTTATGAAGGATAAAAGATATATAAAAGCAAAATAAATCTTAGTCGTTTTTTCGAAAATATGAATGAAAGCAAGTTTCCTGACAGATACTTTGTTATGTATTTCATATTTGATATAAAACATGCCTGTTTTATATCATCTATAACCCGTTAGGAGAACTTTATGGATTTTAAAAAAACATTAAGGAGTGCTTTCATGGGAATTTTAAGTGGTAATCCTCAAAATGAACCAATGCATTATGGCGAAGTCTTTGGTACTTGGTCTTTCGTAACTGTTGCGAAGGGTGTGGTATCTGGTTATCAAGCTCATTTGAATCATGCAGGTGATGAAGATTTAAAAAAATTACTAGCAGAAGCTATTCAGCACTGTAATCAGGAGATTGAACAAATCGAAGCAATCCTGAAAGAAAATGGGATCGGACTTCCGCCAACACCACCAGAAAGACCTAATGCTTGCCTGGATGATATTCCTGTAGGTGCGAGATTTGCTGATCCGGAAATTGCTGCTATGTTAGGAACGAATACTGCAGCTGGTTTAGTTGCTTGCAGTCAAATTATCGGTCAATCAATAAGAGAAGATATTGCGGTGTTATTCGGTCAAATTCATACACAAAAAGCAGCATTTGGTGCAAAGGTGTTAAGACTTAATAAGGAAAAAGGATGGTTAATCCCTCCTCCCCTTCACCATAGTCACTCTGAAGACTGCTAAAAAACAAGTGTCTCTAATTGAGGCACTTGTTTTTTAACCATTTATAGTTCACCATTCCACTGCAGAGCTTGTTATCCGCTTTACTCCTCGAATCGAAGCGATTTCCTCCACTAATCGTTGCATGGCAAGATTCTTTTGCTTAGCCTCTATCATAACGTCAAAATCTTGATTAAGCTCCTTTGCCATTTTTAAGAAAGGAAGGATAAACTCTAAAGAAACAAAATCTGCATGTGAACGAAATTCTTTATCGGATTTTGGTGATGAAAGATGAACTTTTGGTATGAGAGATGGACATGCCCAAGTGTTGAAAATACGCTGCAAATATGACGGAAGCTTAACTTCCCCGCTATTCGCCATAAAATGATGATAATCAAGGATCATCGGAATCTTTTCTATCTCACATGTATGGAGCGTCTCCTCAACATTATACGTCTTATCATCATTTTCAAGTGTCATTATCTTTTTTATATGAATTGGCAAATGTTTTATATTCTCATGAAATCGTTTAATAGATTCTTTTTTATCACCATATGCTCCGCCAATATGAATATTGATGATTGAACGATCAATGATCCCCATGGCTTCAAGCATCCCATAATGATATTCCATATCCTTTATAGAATTGATTGTAACTTCATCCCTTGGACTTGTGAAAAGGGTAAATTGATTAGGATGAAAGCTTGGACGCAGTCTAAAATGATTGACCAATTGTCCAAGCTCTTTCCATTCCTCTTTAAAAGGTGAAATAAAATCCCACATGACTTCAGGATGAGTGGCTAAAGGTACAAGTGAGCTAGAAAATCGATACACTTCTATCTCATGTGCCACATTATAATACAGGATTCGTTTCGTATGTTGTATATTTTGCGCTGTCACTTCTAAGAGCTTTTCCTTTCGCTCGTCTTTCGAGAGAGCTGAATAGTGAGCAAATGTTAATGTTTTTGAGGGACTTGCATCCCATAATCCTAAAGCATTCGCAACATAACCAAATCGAATCTTCATAAAACTTCCCCTTTAATTATGTAAATTTGAGCATAGTTCACCATACCCTTTTTTTTACATTTTCATTTCTTATGAAAATTATTTTAAAAGTGGGGATATTTCTACTGCCTAAAATTAGTGTTCGAATTCAATTACTTGTTTATGCGGAAAGAATATTTATCAGTGTATTTTAACTATATTAGCGATTTCTTACCATATATCAGCGAATTTTTAATTATTTCGGCGATTTCTCACATTTATCAGCGAAATCCATCTACTAACTTCCAAAATGATGTAATCATAATATCTCTCTTATAAGGAAAAATGATACTAAAAGAAAAAAGGTGATTAAAATGGAATTACATAATGAAGATATTCGTTATCAAGTGGGTGATACTGTTTATATTTTTTATCGAAACCCCCATACGCAAAATGTTGCGAATATCCAAGAGGCTGCAGTTGTGGATGACCCTGAAAATCCGCATGGGTTAGCGCTTTTTCTCTATGAGACATACTATCCTTTAACAAATGAAGTTGCTGTTTATTCAAGCCAAAATGATGCGGAACAAGCCTACCAACAATATTTTGGCGACTATTAAAGGGGGATGATTTATGGTTAAGCCATTTAAGCCCCAGCTTGTCTACTTTGAACCGGATTCGCTGGACTATCCGCTTGGTCAAGAGCTAAAAGAAAAGTTCGAAAAAATGGATGTTGAAATTCGGTATACAACCTCACATAACCAGGTCAGAAATCTCCCTGGGGAAAATGATTTTCAGAAATATCGAATCGCAAAGTCTACGCTTGTCATTGGCATTAGAAAAACTCTTAAATTTGATACATCAAAGCCTTCTGCCGAATATGCGATCCCTTTTGCAACAGGTTGTATGGGACATTGTCATTATTGTTATTTGCAAACAACAATGGGTAGCAAGCCATATATTCGCACATATGTAAATGTCGAAGAAATTCTCGAAGCTGCAGATAAATATATGGAAGAACGAGCACCTGAAATAACGAGATTTGAAGCAGCATGTACGTCTGATATTGTTGGGATCGATCATCTGACACATACGTTAAAGCGAGCGATTGAGCATTTCGGTACATCTGAGTACGGAAAATTGCGATTTGTTACGAAGTTCCATCATGTTGATCATTTGCTTGATGCTAAGCATAACGGAAAAACGCGATTTCGTTTCAGTGTAAATGCTGATTATGTCATTAAAAATTTCGAACCAGGCACCTCTCCCCTTGCAAAACGGATTGAAGCAGCTGGAAAAGTAGCAAGAGCAGGATATCCACTTGGATTTATTGTCGCACCCATTTACCTGCATGAAGGATGGCAGGATGGCTACCTTCATATGTTTGAACGTCTTAATGAGGAATTACCAGAAGATGCAAGGGATGATATCACCTTTGAGTTTATTCAACATCGGTTTACAAAGCCTGCTAAGAGAGTGATCGAAAAAAACTATCCAATGACAAAATTAGAATTGGACGAATCAGCAAGAAGATATAAATGGGGAAAATACGGGATAGGCAAATATATCTATCAAAAAGACGAGGAAGAAGACATTAAAGATCATCTATACTCTTATATGGAAAAATTCTTTCCAAATGCTAAATTAGAATATTTCACTTAATGAATAAACTCTTTACAATTGAATATGCCTATCATATAAATTCTATGAGAGGCTTTTAAAATTGCTTAGTAAAAGTCATTCTTGATTTTTAAATATAAAAAACTAAGGATAAAATAGACAGGCAAAATAATTACTCAAATAATTCCAGAATGGCAAGTGAAATACATAGAACTGCTAGAGTAAATAGGATAACAGCTGTTACACGATTCTTGATTAATTTCATTCCATAAATACAGAAAAAGATAGCAGCAGCAAATTTCGAATAACTTTGGTAATAAGGATTATCTGAAAAAAATGAACTGCTAAAAACAATCGAACTTAGCAAGGTTGTAGAGATTATTATTTTAAACCACAAAGGTTCCTTTAGGAATTGTTTCATCATAAATTTTATCCATGCCATTATGTATAAACCACCCTTAATGGAAATGATCTTTTTAACTAATCATATGGTATTTTTTTAAAAGTATCACTTCCCTCCTTTAAAAACGAAAACTATCTAAGGTTGATTTGAGCTGATTGTGAGACTCATCCCAGGCATTTACGCGAGGATGCTCACCGCCCGCCCCGCTAAAAAGCGAGCATCCTCTCGCTTTAATCAACCACACCTCATTACTTGGTAAATAGCAACAAAGTTTGCGAAAACAGACAAATAAAAAAAGAGCCTATGGCCCTTATTGTTTCAGTTGATTTAAATCTGTGATACATTCTTGTACAAGGGTTACAGCCTGACTCATTGCAGCACCGCCGCCAAAAGCTGCTGTTACACCAATCGCTTCTAAAATTTCTTCCTCTGTCGCCCCTTGATCGATACATCCTTTTGTATGATAAATAATACAATATTCATCTTGTGAAAAGACACTTATGCCTAATGCAATAAGTTGTTTTTCTTTTTGTGATAATGTGCCCTCTTTAAAGCATGCCTCTGTAAATGCATTAAAATGATGTGCTAGCTCTGGCATTTTTTGAGTAAACGTACCTAATCCCATTTTATAATCAAGCAATGCCGCTTCTGTTTCATTTCTCGGTTCTTGAATATGTTCCATTTATCACAACTCCATTCAATGATTTTCATTGTTAGTATGGAATAATAAAAGTAAACTATTCAGGTAAAAAGAAAAAACGTCTTCTTCATTACTGAGACCCATTTTCTTAGCTGAAATTACTACTACAGGCTGTCTAGCAATCCATATTTTTCACCATACTATTAATGAGGTGGAAAAAATGACGATTGTACGTCTTGGTTATGTTGCCATTAGCATGGAATTAAAAAACGCATCCCCATCGCAAACGATGACATTTGACCAATTTCAAAAAATAGAGGACCGAGAAGCTGCATTACGAAAATTAGAACGTATCTCACTTTCAAATTTAGAAAATACCCTTAGACTGCTAAAGCATAATGCAGCTTCTGACATTCATTTTTATCGGTTAACATCCCGCCTTATCCCTTTGGCAAATCATGAGGAGCTTCTTGACTGGGATTATATGAAACCTTTGCGTGGAATGTTGCGTGAAATTGGAAATTTTGTAAAAAAACATGAGATCAGGATCGACTTTCATCCAGATCATTTTGTCCTAATAAATTCCATAAAAAAGCAGGTATTACAAAATTCAATTCTCACATTAAAACTGCACTACCTTTTATTAAAAGGGATGGGGATTGACACTACTCACCGTTGTGTCATGCATGTTGGCGGCAATTATAAAGAAACTGAAAAATCCCTTGAGCGTTTTATTGATAATTGGATGGTCGTCCCCCGAGCGATTCAAAACATGATCATGCTTGAAAATGACGACACTTCCTTTACTTTGGATGATACTCTATATTTATGTGAAAAACTAAGTATTCCACTTGTATTCGATTATCACCATCATTTAGCCCATCACCAAAATCCAAATTGGGAGGGCAATTGGGACCGCGTTGTCCAAACATGGATGGATTCTCCTCTGCCCATTAAGATGCATATATCAAGTCCAAAAAGTGAAAAAGCCTTTCGTCATCATTCAGACTTCGTTGACATTGACATGTTTTTCAGGTTCTTATGTAAAATAAAGGGAAGCATCCCACAAATTGATTGTATGATTGAAGCAAAGAAAAAGGATGAGGCACTTTTTAAATTAATGGCAGACATCAAAACACGCGGGGATGTTGAGATCATTGACGGCTCAACGTTTCATTTTAAATAAAGGTTATGTTAAATGATATTATTGATTATTATTCAGAAACCAAAGGACTCACAATTTCATTATGAGAACCTTTGGTTTTGTTCTGCAAAACACCAACAAATATCAACGGATCACTTTACATTCTTTTGGTAAATTCCCTTCATGTATCCATGTTTCGACCAAATGATTAAAGAAATTTGGGTTGGCCAAAGGAACTCCATGTCCAATATTAGGAATCATCACTCCTATACAATTTGAATTAGATTCTACAATATCTATTGCAGATTTTTTCATAATAGCTTTTTCTCTTTCACCAACCGTAACCAACATCTTTCCACTTGCTTTTTTAAAATCATTAGGTATTTCAAACGACATGTTTTCTTCTAATACTCTAACAAGTGTGTCAGGTTTTATTTGACAACTTTCTTCATAATATTTTTCAAAGTAGTCATCACCTATATATAATGTTTTTGCTTGCAGTTTAGAAAACCGCCTATTTTTAATGATTGGAAATGATAATCTAATAGAAGACTGAATCAATTTTTTAGCATATGAAATCGGTCTGACCAAAGCACTATTTATTATGGCAACATCAATTAAATCTGGTTTCATACTTACCATTTGAATAATGACTTGAGATCCTAACGAAAACCCAATGACGATTACTTTCTTTGCTTTTTCTTCGATTAATTTCAACAATTCTTCTGCACTACTTTTTATAGAAAAACGAATGTCATCATAATTGTTCAGCCCATGTTCAGGCAAGTCTGGAACAATGCAATGATAATGAGTGAAGTTTTGAATTTGTTTATCCCACATCCAACCGCTCACTCCGCCACCATGTAAAAAATAGCATCAAAGAAGAACTTTTATCACCGTATTCTTGATAATGTAACACCAATTGTTTCATCCCTCTTTTTTAAAAATTTATCATTTTGTTAAGTGTTAGTGATCTATAGGTGATACGTTCAAAATAAACAATACGTTTCATTAATTGGAAATAAGCAACGTTCTATGATCATTTTACATAATTGTCGAGATATTTTATGGCCGCCCCATTAAATCCATGTTTCCAATTGGATAAGTTCTGCTGACTAACGAAGAGATTACCTTCAAACATACATTTATTTAGAGAACGAAAAGGAATGTTTTAAAAAACAAAGAGCTTGGATAACTATCCCAAGCTCAAGTTTCATACTATTTCATTGACAGGATTAAGGCATCTTTTTCCCACGTGATGCCGTGTATAATGAATACCATTCTTCACGGGTCATCAATTCAGACTGTTTAACTGCATCTTGGCAATTATTGATACGTTCCGGATTTGTTGTACCGATAATTGGCTGAATGAGTGCAGGATGTCTCATCAACCAGCCAAGGACGATTGCCTCTGTTGATGTATCCTTCTCAGCTGCCATTTTTTGAACCAATTTCTTTGTATGTAAATCCGCTTCTGTTATGTCATCCAGCTCACGTCCTGAATAGATTCCGTATGCTAATGATGCCCAAGCTTGAATTTGTATATCCTCTAATCGACAATGCTCAATGATTCCATCTCCAAAGTTGATCTCTGTTCCGGCTTTTTGATTGACTAATATCCCATGTTCCACCCAGTCAATTCGTTTTAAACTCATTTCTAGCTGATTGACAATAATAGGCTCCGAACAATAGGCACTAAGCAATTTTATTTGCGCGGCATTCATATTTGATACCCCAAAATTCCGGACTTTCCCTGAGGCTTTTAATAATTCAAATGCCTCAGCAACTTCTTCTGGCTCAATAAGAGGATCAGGTCGATGCAATAATAATATATCTAAATAATCGATCTGCAGTCTTTTTAAGATGCCATCAACAGAGTTCACGATATGATTTTTAGAAAAATCAAAACGGTGTGGTGCATCACCTTCAGGAAAACGGATTCCGCATTTGGATTGAATCACAATCTTTTCTCGTAAATCAGGACGATCCTTCAGTATTCCTCCAAAAATAGATTCCGCTTTTCCCATTTTATAAATATCAGCATGATCAAACATATTAATTCCTGCAGATAATGCAGCGTCAACTGCTTTTTCAGCTACAAGAATATCGTCTTTTGTAACCGGATTTTGATCCCAGCTTCCACCAAATCCCATACACCCTAGTACTAAGCGGCTATTTGTAATTTCTCTTTTTTGTAATGGCATTGTTTTTCTCATCATAATCCTCCTTGGCTCTATCGAAATAAACTTAATTTAGAAAATATGTAATCTGTTTTTATACATTCTCATTAGGATAGAGGATCTCCTGCTTTTATTATTCACCTTTCAATCTGAGCATTCTATATTACCAATCTGAATGACAGGAATGATCTAGAAAATCGCACAAAACTACTTCATTCAATTCTTCCCTATTTGAAAGAATTTTAATTTATTGTCGTTTATTTATAAAGTATGAAGGGTATAAAAAACTAAACCGTTAAAGGAGGACAACTACTATGAAACGAAATACGATACTTGGAACATTAGCAGTCGGTGGTGCAGCCTACATGTTACGGAACAAAGAATCACGCTCAAAAGTTAAGAATCAATTTAAATCGTTTTCTACATCTGAGAACTTCGAAAAGGTAAAAAACAAAATCCAAAATTTCACACAATCTAATTCACAAGGAACAGCAAATAAAAAGCCACAAGTCGTAAAGTCATTAAAAGATCAGGCATTGCCAGATTATGCATCTACCGAAAAGGAAAAAGCAGGAAGAACGTAAATGAGTCGATCAAAAACCAAAACTTTTTAGGAATCGGTTATATCACTGCTTCCTTTTACCTTAACCACAGGTTTCTGCTGCCTGTGGTTAGTGACTTTTTATTTCCCCAAGACGAAAACTTCGTACCACAACATCAATTTCTAGCCAATCCTCTGTTTATAGTCTTTCGGTGTTACACCATAATATTTTTTAAATGTTTTTATAAAATAACTTTTGCAATCAAATCCTAACATTTCTGATATCTTTTCAATTGATTCATTTGATTGGTCAATTAATTCTTTGGCTCTCTCCATCTTGGATTTCGTAACATAATCAATAAAATTTTCGTTTGTATTCTTTTTGTAAAGCCTGCTAAAATAACTTGGATTTAAATGAAGATGCTCGGCTACATCACTTAAGGTAATCTTTTTATTTAAGTTCATTAATACATACTTTTGAGCTTTTAGAATTTCATTCCTCTTTGGTAATTCATTAATTTCAATCATACTTCGAATAAATCTCTTAAAAATAGAAACTAGTTCTTCCTCGAGCTGATAAATCGTTTCAACATTTGTAATAAAATGATCTGAAACCGATACTGAATAGGTAGATTCAAAATTTTGCATAGAATTAAACTTCAGCTTAATATCCAAAAATATTTTCATCATCCACTCTCTGACTGATTCAGGATGATACCGTTTTTCTTCTATAAAAGAGACCCATTTTCGAAGCGATTTTTCTAATTCTTCTACATCCTCTTGGATGATAAGTGATTTTAACTCTTGCATTGCGTCTGTATAGCACGAAAAGATGTTTTCAGCAGTAAAATCTTCCTGTTCGACAAGACCGAAATATCCAAATCTCATATAAAACCTTTGACTAGAAGTCGTTATCATTCCTTTTAATCTCTGAACGAGTTGTTCTATTGATGTGCAATTTTCTCCAATAATCGTTGAAATACTTATGTTTAGATATTCTTGTAACTTGTTATAAATCACTCTTAAAGCTTTTTGTATGATCATCTCCATTTCCAGCCTTTGACCATGGGGAAAAAAAATAAAAAACATGGAATCCTTATAAAAGATGCTAATACCATTTCCTGTTTGATTTAGGATCTCATTTACAAGATTATCAATGCTAAACTTTAGTAATTCATCTGAAACAAATGCTTCTTTCATTTCCACATAACGATCAATAAAACAAAGCAAAGGGGTGCATTGATTGATTGAAGCTAATCCTAATTCATGCCGTTGTTGTTCCCACCACAATTTATTCTCTTGTTTATCATCTATCATTGCATGTAAAAACCTTCTTTTTAAAACTAAGAGATTTTCTTTTATAAGATATTCCATTTGGTTTTTTTTCATATTGGTTGTTTTTTCTTGATCAAGTTTTTCTTTTAATCTCGATAATAAATCCTCGATCATCGTTGCTTCCATTGATTCTTTTAAAATATAATCGAACGTTTCCAGCTTCAATGCTTGTTGGGCAAAATGAAAGTCATCGTGGCAGGACAAGATGATTGAATAGATCGTTGAGTTCCATTCTTTTATATGACGAATTAATTCGATTCCATTCATTTTTGGCATGCCAATGTCTGTTATGATGACATCCGGCATTTCCGTTTTAATATGTTCTAAAGCCTGCGTACCATTTTGATATGATCCAACAACAGAAAAACCTAATTCTGCCCACGGGATCATATGTGTTAAAAATTCTAAGACTAGATAATCATCATCTACCAAAATGATTTTATACATCCTTTACACTCCCTATTTTCTTGGAATATAAAACTTAATTTCGGTCCCTTTAGATCGTTGACTATCTATTTCCATACGGAAGGTTTCTCCATAAATCATCATTAAGCGTTGATAAACATTATTAATTCCTATCCCTGTTAGCGAAGCCTTATTTTCCAATTGATGGTTAAAGGTCTTATTCATGTACTTTTGTTTAAGCAGCTGTAAACGCTCCACATCCATGCCTTTTCCATTATCATTTAAACGAATAATCAATACATCATCTTCAATCCAGGATGAAATAATGATTGTTCCCCCTTTTTGGTCAAACCCATGAATGATGGCATTTTCAATTAATGGCTGCAGAAAAAACCTTGGTATTTCTTCTAATATCGTATTTGATGCTAAATCATTTATGATTTCAATATATCCCTTGTGTCTAAAGTTCATTAACCTCACATAATGGTCAACGACTTCAATTTCTTCATATAATGGAATAAATTCATTGTTACGGTTGATCGTCATTCGTAAAAGGGAGGAAAGGGATTGAATCAGCTTTGCACTATCCTTATCACCATTCATGATGATTTTTAACCGAATTGAATTTAAAACATTAAACAAAAAATGTGGATTAATTTGGGCCTGAAGCATTTCCAGCTCCGCTTTACGTTTTCCATTTTCTTCTATTTTTATTTGTTCGATCATTTCTTCTATTTTATCTAGCATTTTATCAAAGGAGTTACCCAATAACGCGATATCTCCATTTCCTTTAATACCTGATCGAATCTGCAAATTGCCATTTTCCACTTCTTTTGTTACATGACTTAGCCTAGAAACAGGCTTTGTTAGCTCATTTACTAAATAAATAAGGATAATAAGGAATATAAAGAACAAAACTCCTTGTAATAGTAGGGTCGTCCGTGTAATCGTATTGATATTACCAACCGTTTTTTTGTAAGGAACTAAGCTTACTAGCTTCCAATCGGCATTTGATAACGAGCGACTTACAAGCAGATACTCTTTATTCTTATAATCAACAATACTATAATTCTCCTGATTATTTTGAATCTGCTTTATATAGCTAAATTTCTTTTGAATTTCTTGTTCGTTTTGATTGGATATAATCGTTCCTTCAGAGTTAATTAACATTAGGGTTTGTTCATCATTCGAAGCAAATTGCTCAAAAATGTTACTAATTTCTTTTTCATTTATGCTAATAATGGTGTATGCATATGTTTTTCCTGATATTTCGATTGCTCTTGCGATTGTGATTAAGTAAGGATTCTTCTTTTTTTGTGATTCGATGTAAGTTGGATGTGCACCAAGCCAATATGTTTCATAAAAATTTAAATCCTTTATGTTATCAAACCATTCTTGTTTGTAAAAATTATTAGGATCATACTCATAACCAGGATAATTTGTATAAGAGAAGCCATTTTTCATTAAAATGGTGATATAAGATGGCGATAATAAATCTGTCATATCTTCTAAATTCCTTGAAATTTTAACATACTGAAGTGCGCTAAGTTTGCTGACAGGGCCATCTTTTGTATAATGATATTGATTTTCTTTTAAAATTGAAGTAATTTCGTTATTAAATTGAATATAATTTGAAACATACATCAAATTATCTAAGTAACTAGTAATATTTAAATCTAGCAATCGTAACGTGTCTTCCGATTGCTTTACAGCACGTTCCTGCAGAACATCTTTTGTAAAATAGTTTGATACCAAAAAGGTAATAAGCGAAGGAAGGAGAACACATAGAATCGCAGAAATGATTAATCGTTGTCTCAAAGAAAGAGTGGCAAACTTTAGTGTAAGCCCTTTCATTTTTATTTTCCCCTTTTCTTCAAATTGAAAAGTAGAGAGGATCATGTCCTCTCTACTTTTTATCATACTATTTACTTTAACGAAAAACTACTCTTTATTTGCATCAACAATTTCTTCCACTTTCTTTTTCGCATTTGATATCGTTGTGTCTAAATCTTGTTCACCTAATAAATACAACTCTGCCTCTGCATTATAAGCATCATATACTTCTGTAATAAATCCTTTCGGAATTCCTCGTTTTGCAGGTATTGCATTTTCAAGCGTATAGATTAGTGACTCTTTATCAACAGCATCCGGTTTTCTCGTGCTGGCAACTAAGTCATTGACCACTTGTTCTACATCAGCATTTTTCCAAGCAGGAATACTCTTTTGTTGAATCATTAACCCTTCTGTTGTAAACCATCTAATAAATTCATAAGCTTCTGCTTTATGCTCAGAATTTTCGGCAATATTGATAACGTCCCCTTGCATAATGGTGTGAGGTTTGTCACTTTTGTTATTCTTCGGGTATGGAGCCCATGCCATTGTAAATTCAGGTGTGAATTCGCCCCATTCGGTTACCATCCAGCTGCCAACAGGAACCATACTAGCTGATTGAGAGAAAAATTGTTGGCGATAATCAAGCTTTTGAGAAAGAGTTTCTGCCATCGGTACTGATGAACCATCCTCTTGCTCCATCGTATAACGTAATTTCAGTGAATCTTCCACAAGCGGATCATCCATATTTGATGTACCATCTTCATTAATGATGTGTGTTTTATCTTCTTTACCTAACAACTTAAGAACGAGATAAAAATCTGACCATGTATGGAAGTAAGATCCATATTGTTTAGAAGCACCTTCACCCTTTGTTAGCTTTTTCGCATATTCTTGATAGTCATCCCAAGTCCAATCAGTTGGAACTGGTAATCCAGCTGCATCAAGATGATCTTTATTTAATAAAACTAAATTCGTTACTAATTTAGCAGGTAGTCCATAATAAGAACCGTCTATTTTACTTGGTGGGCTATTATATTCTTCTTCCACATTCAAGCCTTCTTTTTCGATAAAACTATCTAGTGGTGCTACTAAACCAGCGCTAACTCGTTTAGCAAAGTCTGCATGATTGGAAAACATCAGCACATCAAGTTGTTCACCAGATGATGCAAGTAAGTCTAATTTTTTTAGATACTCATCATGGTTAAGATTTTCAACTAATGGGACAGATTCAACCTTAATCTTCGGATGTGTTTTTTCAAACTCAGCAATCACTTTATCCCAATTTCCAGCTTCATCATTATACCAGTGATGAAACTTTAAGGTAACAACACCATCCTCTGATTTTCCACCCTCACCACTTGATTTTTCCCCATTTGAACAACCGACAATCGCAAAAACCAAGATCAATGCACAAAACAATACCCCTAATCTTTTGAGATTCATCATTTCTCCCCCTTGATCAATGTGAAATAGATAAACGATTTTCACTACTATTTTTATCCTTTAACACCTCCTAACGATATCCCTTCAATGACTTGTTTCTGCCCGATAATAAAGACGATAAGCAATGGAATAATCGCTGATACGGCTCCTGTCATCATTAACGAATAGATTGTCCCATGTGCATCTGCGAACTGAGCGATTCCTAATTGCAATGTAAAGAGTGATTCAGATCGCAGAAAGATAAGTGGATATTGATAGTCATTCCATGTCCAAATAAAACGTAAAATAGCGTATGTTGCGATTGCCGGTTGGACTAATGGAAGTGCAATATGGAAAAATACCCTAAAATGTCCTGCTCCATCTATCCGCGCTGATTCTATGATTTCATCATTAATACTTAAGAAAAATTGCCGGAGCATAAATGTACCGAAAACACTAAAACTATTTAATAGAATCAAACCTAAATGTGAGTCGAATAGCCCCATAGATTTATATAATAAGAACTGCGGCACTAAGATTGATTGCGGTGGAATCATATACGTCGCAAGTACAATTAAGAAAATGAATTCTCTCCCTTTAAATTTCACCTTTGCAAATGCATAGGCAGCCAAACTTGAGACAATAACGGATGTTAACGTCGTTAAAATCGTTACTTTAAAGGAATTCCAATAATATAAGAGAAATGATTTATCTCCAAACCAAACCTTTGAATAATTCTCGACTGCATTCCATGATGTCGGGATCCATTCAATCGGAAAGGTTAAAACATCCTTCTCAAGTTTGAATGATGCCGATAACATCCAAATAAATGGGAGTAAAAATATGAGCCCAAGTACTGCCATGATGATTGTAGTCATTAATTTGCTTATATCGACCTTTTTAAAAAATTGTTCCACTTTCCTCCCCCCCTTTTCCCTTAGTAGTTGACCCATTTCTTCTGGCCAAACCATTGCAACACTGTAATCAATAGAATTAAGACAAACAGCACTAATGCGATTGTTGACGCATATCCTGTTTTTAATTCGACAAATGCTTGTTGATAAAGGTAAACGACTGGTAATGTTGTTGAATGTGCTGGACCGCCATTCGTCAGTACAAGAATCAAATCAAAAACTTTAAAGGACGAAATTAACCCTGTTACCAATAATAAAAATGTAGTAGGTGATACGAGAGGAACTGTAATCTTTCTAAACATATACCAAGATGTAGCCCCATCCATCTCAGCAGCTTCATAAAGCTCTTTCGGAATATTTTGCAGCCCTGCCAGATAAATAATTAATTGAAAGCCAATATGAGTCCAAATTAAGATAATCATGACAGATGGAAGTGCAAAGCTTGTATCAGCAATCCATTTTGGAGGATCTTCGATACCCATCGACATTAATAGTTGATTAATCGGCCCCAATGTTGGGTGAAATAATACTTGAAATACAATCGCTACAGCGACAACACTTGAAATATAAGGCATAAAGTAGATCACCTTAAAAAAATCTTTGAAATAAACATTTTTGTTTATAATAACTGCTAAAATCAACGATATGAATAAACCAATTGGAACAACTAAAAGCACGATAATGTTATTTGTAAGCGATTTCAAAAATATCGAATCTTTAAATAAGTTCTTAAAATTATCTAGTCCAATAAAATTAAATCCTTTTAATCCAGTAATAAAGTTCCAGTCTGTAAAACTTAAAAAGATAGAAGCAAGGATTGGAAAAATTGTTAATACAGTAACTCCTATTAACATCGGTGCAACAAAAATATAACCTGCTAGTGTATCCTGCCATCCCTTGAAGCGAACTTTTCTTTCTTTTGCAGAAGAAAGTTTAATGTTCTCTTCGACTTGCAGCCCCACTTCGTTCTTCAATTTAATCCCCCCTCTTTTTTATTTGTAAGATGCTAGCCTTATTATAAAATCTTCATTCCTATTACAACAATGAATTATTTTTACTTTATCGGGAATATCTTTACCATTTTCAGAATTTTTAGTTTTCGTATGGTAATTTGCTCAAAAAAATGTGATTAATAGTATAATGAAGACAATCGTATCAGTTTAGGAGGGAGACAGATGGAAACGAATGGGATGATGAGTTTCATCTACAAGTTAACAAATTGGACGATGAGGTTAGCTTATGTAAACATTCTATGGATTGTTTTTTCAATCATGGGTTTAGTTATATTTGGTTTTTTTCCAGCAACAGTTGCTATGTTTGCCGTCATACGATTATCGGGGAAAGATGAGGATGTTCCTGTTTTTAAAACATTTTGGAAAGTGTACAAACAAGAATTTCTGAAAAGTAATCTTCTAGGATTAATCTTGATTATTATTGGCCTTATCTTTTATATGGACTTTCATTTTTTAAAGGCAACAAGTAATACCTTCCTTCAACAATTGTACTTGCCTTTAGTCTTTTTAAGTTGCTTGTTTTATTTGACCGTATTATACATGTTTCCTATTTATGTTCATTACGATTTAAAGACGGTGCAAATCTTTAAAAACGCTTTTCTCATCATGATAATGAATCCGTTACCAACCATATATATGATCGCTGGGATCATCGCTGTTTATTTTGCTGTTAGTTACTTTCCTGGTCTTTTACCAGTGTTTAGCGGAAGTATTTTAACACTTATTATCTCGTCATCAGCCTCTCTTGCCTTTAAAAAAATTGAACGTAAAAAAAGTGAGTTAGAGGCACAAGGGTAGCAATCTATTGTGAGCATCTTTTTTCACTAGATGCTCTTTTTTTAGACGAATCGTTTCACTATACTCACAATCAAAACAATAAGGGAAAGCTACTAGAATAGAGGAATGCTAGATACAATATTTCTCCTACTTGTTCAGTCCATTCTCCTCTTGAAAAAACCAATATTTTCAACTATATTACAAACAACACCATCTTTAGATTAGGGGTAAATCATATGGAAAAGAAAGTGACGTCGGCAATCGAAGTGGCTAAACTAGCGAACGTGTCCCAGTCAACAGTATCACGTGTTTTCACACCTGGAGCTAGTGTTTCAGAAAAAACGAGACAGAAAGTATTAAAAGTAGCTGAAGAACTAAATTATCAACCAAATGCACTGGCAAGAGGACTGATTACGAAAAAAACTAATATGGTTGGCCTGGCTATGAAGGATATACAGAATCCTTTCTATCATGAAGTTTTAGGGGTATTCACAAAAAAACTGCGCGCAAAAGGATATTCTGTCTTATTTGTATATACAGAAAATGAAGAGATTCAACAGGAAGAGATTAATCATTTCTTAGAATATAATGTTGAAGGTATTATTGTAACCGATGCCCTTCTCTCTTCTAAAGTGGTTGCAAAACTCCAAAACAACAATATTCCTGTCACATTATTTAACCGTGATGATAAAAATTTAATGTGTAATTCTGTCAGCTGTGACAATATGAATGCAGCTAGGGAGATTGCTAAATATATTTATGAAAAAGGGTATAAAGATATCGTTTATATTACTGGAAAAATCAATACTTCTACAAACCAGGACAGACAAAAAGGATTTACAGATTTTTTAACTAGCAAAGGCATCGAAGTAACGATCGTAGAAGGAGATTACACATACGAAAAATCCTTCCATCTTACAAAAAATCTAATTGAAACTGGACATAGACCTGAAGCTATTTTTGGAGCAAATGATATAACAGCATTGGGAGCGTTAGATGCACTAAAGGAAAAAAAGATTTGTGTCCCTGACGAAACGATCGTCATTGGATTTGATGATATAAAGATGTCTTCTTGGCCTAATTATGGATTATCTACATGGGTTCAGCCAATTGAACAGATGGTTGATGAAACAATTAAACTATTAGATTCTCCGAACGACAATCATCAAGTCATTCATTTAAAAGGTCAGTTTATCCACCGAAGGACGACAATATAGTGTGAAAATTTTCGTTTGACAAATGTAACCGCTTCATTTACTATACTATTTAAGCGATTACAATTTCACTTTTGCATACGTATGCAATATGGTAACAAGAAAGCAAAAGGCCTAGAAACCTAGATTCCCTTTCTTGTCTACCATTTCTATTTAACTTTTTTGCATACGTATGCAAATTTTAAAAGGGAGAGATTTACACATGGCGATTTATTTAAAACAAGGTAAAGTTGCGGAAGACATTCAAAAAGATGATGCAAAGGTTGCGGAAATTGTTAGTTCCACAATCAAGAAAATTGAAAACCAAGGTGATAAAGCAATTAGAGAATTATCGGAGAAGTTTGATAATTGGAGTCCTGATAGCTTTCGCTTAACTACAGAACAAATTGAAGAAATTTGCTCTACTATTCCAGAACAAACGGTTGAAGATATTGAATTTGCCCAAAACAATATTAGAAGATTTGCAGAAGAACAAAGAAAGTCAATGTTAGATATTGAAGTAGAAACAATGCCCGGTGTTATACTTGGCCACAAAAATATCCCAGTAAGCAGTGTAGGCTGTTACATTCCTGGCGGTCGTTATCCAATGGTTGCTTCAGCACATATGAGTGTATTAACTGCAAAAGTTGCTGGCGTTAAAAGAGTTATTGCTTGTACACCTCCAATTAATGGAGAAATTCCAGCTGCAACCGTTTATGCCATGCACAAAGCTGGTGCAGACGAAATTTACATTTTAGGTGGAATTCAAGCAATGGCTGGGATGGCAGTTGGTACAGAAACCATTGCTCCTGTCGATATGATTGTTGGACCTGGTAATGCATTTGTTGCTGAAGCAAAACGCCAATTATACGGTCGCGTTGGTATTGACTTATTTGCAGGACCAACTGAAACATTAGTTGTTGCTGATGAAACAAGTGATCCTGATATGATCGCTACAGACCTACTCGGCCAAGGGGAGCATGGTCCAACTTCACCAGGTGCATTAATTACAACGTCTAGAGAAATTGCTGAGGAAACAGTTAAAGAGATTGAAAGACAACTAGAAATACTGCCTACAGCAGATATAGCAAGAGTTTCATGGGAAGATTATGGACAAATTATTTTAGTTGATGACGAACAAGAAGCTTTAATAGAAGCTGATAAATTAGCATTTGAGCATGTTGAAATCCTTACAAAAAACCCTGATTTCTTCTTAGAAAACATGACAAACTATGGATGTTTATTCTTAGGACCTGAAACAAATGTTGCTTATGGAGATAAAGTAATCGGGACAAATCATACTTTGCCTACAAAAGGTGCAGCAAGATATACTGGCGGTCTTTGGGTTGGTAAATTCCTAAAAACAGTTACTTATCAAAAAGTGACATCAAAAGAGCAAAGTGCTTATATCGGTGAATATGCTGCAAGACTTTGTCAGTTAGAAAACTTCGCTGGTCATGCTGAACAAGCATTACTACGTGTTCGCAAATACGGAAATAAAGAATAAAGAACTTCTTCCTTTTATTTACTAAAAAAGTAGGTGGCATATATGATAAGTATGTTAGGGTTAATTGGCGGCCTAATTTTGTTAACCATTCTCGTTATGAGAGGAATGAATCTACTAATTGTTGCTCCACTTTCAGCACTGTTTGTCGCAGTGCTGAATGGAGTACCTATTTTCCCGCAGTTCGCAGCTAAAGGAGAGGTAGACTTTATTACTGGTTATATGGGTGGCTTTTCAGGATTTATTACTTCTTGGTACCTCATGTTTTTAGCAGGTGCTATTTTCGGAAAAGTGATGGAAGATAGTGGTGCAGCAGAAAGTGTATCACACTGGATTGTTACGAAAATCGGAATGAAAAACGCTGTACTTGCCATCGTTCTCGCTTGTGCCGTGTTAACATATGGCGGTGTTAGTCTATTTGTCGTAGCGTTTGCCGTATATCCAATGGCAGTTAGTTTATTTAAAGAAGCAAATTTACCAAGACGATTTATTCCGGCTGCTTTAGCATTTGGTTCTACCACATTTACAATGACTTCTGCTGGTTCACCGGAAATTCAAAACTGGATTCCAATTCCTTATTTAAATACAAGCCCGTATGCAGGATGGGAAGTTAGTTTAATTACATCAGTCTTTATGCTTATATTCGGATATTGGTGGCTCATGAAAATAATCCGAAAAGCCGTAAAGAAAGGTGAACAGTTTGTTGAACGTGAAACCGATAATACGGAGATCCGAACAAATTTACCACATCCATTATTAAGTGTATTCCCTTTATTAGTTGTTCTAATTATTGCCTTCATTTTCCACGAATCATTAGCTCAATCAGCATTAATTCTTGCTCTTGTCGGTGGTATTATTGCTACATGGCTATTGAACAGAAAATATTTTAGAAACTTTTGGGATGCAGTTGGTGAGGGAACAATTGGGGCATTAATTGCAATTGGGAATACTGCTGCTGTAGTTGGTTTTGGAGGAGTTGCTAAAATAACACCTGCCTTTGAAACAGCCGTTAATTTTATGACCAGCATACCAGGATATCCTTTAATCGGCGGGGCTTTAGCCGTTATGGTTATTGCCGGATTAACAGGCTCTTCATCTGGCGGCCAATCAATTGCCCTACCTATTCTCGCACCACACTATTTAGATATGGGAGTAAATGCAGAAGCTCTTCATCGAACTGTATCAATTTCCTCCGGTACATTGGATTCATTACCACATGGAGGATATGCTGTCACAACAATCAGATCGATTTGTGGTGAAACACATAAAGATGCATACCCTGCATTTGGTGCTATGACGGTAATTGTTCCAATCATAACAGTAGTTCTTGCGGTAATTTTATTTTCACTTGGTGTAGGTATTTAGGTTAATAGAAAAGAAAACGTTTTATCGTATTTAAAAAGCTGTATGTAGTATTTACTACATACAGCTTTTTTCTTTTTATAATCTCTCTCCATTTGTTGCAATGACGTCTTTATACCAGAAGAAGGACTTTTTCTTTTTCCTTGCTAATGTCCCACTTCCGTCATCATGTTTGTCAACATAAATGAAACCATAACGCTTAGAGAACTCTCCTGATGAGGCACTTACCAAATCAATGCAGCCCCAGCTTGTATAGCCCATTAATTCAACACCATCTTCAATTGCTTCACCAATTGCTTTTATATGATTACGAAGAAAATCAATTCGATAGTCATCATTAATTGAACCATCCTCTTCGACTTTGTCATAGGCCCCTAATCCATTTTCTACAACAAATAGCGGTACTTGGTAGCGGTCAAATAATTGGTTTAAACTAATACGTAATCCTTCTGGGTCAATTTCCCAGCCCCAATCACTTGCTTTTAAGAAAGGGTTTTTCACACCGCCGATCAGATTTCCTTCAGAATTTTCTATATCAGTCTTTTCTTTTTTCTCTGTTCTCGACATATAATAACTAAATCCAACATAATCAACAGTGCCCTCTTTAATTAATTCCAGGTCACCCTCTTGAATGTCTAATTCGATTTTAAGTTCATCGAAATAGCACTTAATAAATGCTGGGTATTCGCCTCTCACCTGAACATCTGCACAAAAATAGTTAAACATACGTTCTTCTTGAAGAGCATACATCACATTTTCCGGATTGGAATCATACGAGTAAACGGGTGCATATAAGATCATACAACCAATTTGAGCACCAGGAATGATGTCATGACATGCTTTTACTGCAATTGCACTAGCAACAAATTGATGATGGAAGGCCTGGAAGGTTGGTTTGTACTTGTCTTCTTCTGTTTGAATCGCAAACCCAAGACCCTGAATCGGCATAATAAATCCACTATTAATTTCATTAAATGTCATCCAATACTTTACTTTGTTTTTATAACGATGAAAGATTGCATTCACATATCTTTCAAAGAAGGTAACCACTTTGCGATTTCTCCAGCCACCATATTCCTTCACGAGATTTAACGGCATTTCATAATGTGAAATGGTTACAACAGGCTCGATTCCATTTTTGTGCAACTCATCAAACACACGGTCATAAAAGGCCAAGCCCTCTTCATTTGCTTCTAACTCATTTCCATTTGGGAAAATTCTTGTCCAAGCAATAGACATACGGAATACCTTGAAACCCATTTCTGCAAATAATGCAATATCCTCTTTATATCGATGATAAAAGTCAATTGCTTCATGGTTTGGATAATCTTTCTCTGGATCGATTTCGAAATTAAAACCTGGGGATTGTAAAATGCTGAGTCTTTCTTTTCCCCCTGGAAGAACATCGGCAATATTTAAGCCTTTATTCCCTTCATGAAAGCCACCTTCTATTTGATTTGCTGCTGTAGCTCCACCCCATAAGAATCCTTCAGGGAATTGATATGTTTTCATTTAAATACCCCCAATATGTTTTCAATATCTTTACTATTTGTTTTTTATGTCAATATATAACTCTTCTTTATAATTAAACGGAAATAGATTACAACGGAATCATAACGATATTCAGTAGGATAGTAAACTAGTTAAGCGAATCTAGTACTTCTTTACATGCAAAGTTACTTGTTACATAAATGTAACACTGTGTATCTTATTGGGGAGTTGTGGTAAAATACGGTTATAGTTTTTCAGGGAGAAAGATACTTTATCTATGACAGAAGGAGATTCTTACATACATGTTTTCAAATGAAATCATCGCTTCTTTCAATGAATTAGAAACTTCACTATACAACTATATCATTCAATACAGTGATAAGGTCGCTTATATGCGTATTCGCGAACTAGCAAATGAAACCCATATATCAACAGCCTCTATCTTACGTTTTTGTAGAAAACTTAATTGTGAGGGTTTTTCTGAATTTAAAGTAAAGCTTAAAATGCATGTGGAAGAAAATAAAAAGACGATAATTAAAAGCTCTCAACATTCGGTAGTAGAGTTTTTTGAACGGACGTTAAAAGGTGATATAGAAGAAAAAATTAAACATGCTGCACATTTCATTACGAAAGCAGATCATGTGATTTTTATTGGGATTGGAAGCTCAGGGATCCTTGCTGAATATGGTGCGAGATATTTCTCAAGCTTAGGTAAATTTTCATTGTATATTAAAGACCCTCACTTTCCAATTCATTCTAAACTCCGGAATAATAGCATAACAATTGCTTTATCAGTCTCAGGAGAAAATCATTTTACCGTTACACATCTTAATCAGCTCAAACAAGAGGGAAGTAAAATCATTAGCATAACAAATAATAAACTCTCAACCATTGCCAAAATTTCTGATCTAAACATTCCCTATTATGTAACGGAGGAATTTTATGAAGAAGCAAACATTACGACACAAGTACCTGTTGTATATATTCTAGAATCGATAGCCCGCGAAATCCATCAACTTAATCAATAGCTACGAACTATCCCACTAGCAAGCAGCGATCATAAATAAGCGTAAACGCCAATCTCTCATTGATTGGCATTTGTTCATTTATTCATCTTTTTTATGATTTTTATGACCTTCTATTCTTTCTTCTTTAAAAGTAAGGCTGTTTTCGCAAGCTTTGTTGCTTTTACCAAGTCGTGCGGTGTGGCTGATTGCAGCGAGAGATGCTCGCTTTCCGCAGGGCGGGAGGTGAGCATCTGGAGCGGAACCCCCTGTGGGGCTCACCTGTCCCTCTGCTCCAATTAACTTTAAATAGTCCTCGTTTTAAAAGTAATATTCCTCTTAGAAAAGAGCCAAAAGTAAAAAGTCGTTTAATTGGTTAAAATAGCTAGATGAATCTCAGAAAAAGGTTAATTTTATTAGCAAATCATTTTATTGTTACATAATCCTATGTTAACATATATTTATGTTACATTTCATAAGGAGTTTTTACGATGAAAACAGTGGAAGCCATTAAAGATGAACAACAGCTATTAACAATTAAATCCTATTTAAAAAACCGTTCTGCAAGGGATTATTGTCTGTTTATGCTAGGAATTAATACAGGGATCCGCATTTATGACTTGTTGCATTTATATGTAAAGGATTTTATCTGTGAAGAAACAGATGAAATCTATCATTTTATGAAATCCTCCGTACACACAGATCCACCAGTTTATTTAAACAAACATGTCCGCGAATCATTACAATCCTGTAGGTTAGAAGGATCACTCCAGTTACATGATTATTTGTTCAAATCCAGAAAAACAAATGAGCCAATTACTCGCCAGCAAGCCTACCGCATTATTAATGAAGCGGCAAAACAAGCTGGAATTAGCGGTTCAATTGGTACACATACCCTCCGTAAAACATTTGGATACCATGCTTATAAAAAGGGAATTGCGATTTCTCTCATTCAAAAAAGACTACAACATATAACCCCATCAGAAACAAGACAATATATAGGCGTGACAAAAGAGCCTTCTGTCCAAATCAAGCTTGACGTGAATTTATAGAAAGTGAGTTGATTCATTATGTTTGCTGAAGAATTGCATACCGACGCGTTTATTCTACTTGCAGCCATTTTATTTATTATGGGAGTCGTTTCAACAAAATTTTCCGCTAGACTTGGAGTTCCATCACTTGTGTTGTTTATGTTAGTTGGAATGATTATGGGTAGTGATATTTTAGGTATTGTCTATTTTGATAATGCAGCACTTGCACAAATGGTTGGCATTTTTGCCCTAGTTATCATTTTATTCGAAGGTGGATTGCAGACAAAATGGTCCTCTTTACGTCCTGTTATTATGCCCTCCCTCTCCCTTGCAACGATTGGTGTTTTAATAACATCTGGTACTGTAGCTGTTGCAGCGAAATATATCCTTGAATTAGGCTGGCTCGAAGCCATTTTATTTGGAGCAATAGTCGGCTCTACTGATGCTGCAGCCGTATTTGCAGTACTGAAAGGACAGAATATTAAAGATAGAATAAGTACCACTTTAGAAGCTGAATCAGGCTCAAACGATCCGATGGCTGTCTTTTTGACAGTAGCAATGATTGAATTGATTACCTTGCCTGATGCAAATATTTTTTCACTCATTGGTTCATTTTTTATTGAAATGGGTCTTGGCCTTGTAGTTGGTTTTATTGCTGGAAAACTAGCAATTAAAGCTCTGAATTCAATAAATCTTGATTCAAGCGGCCTTTATCCGATTTTTGCACTTGCTTTTGCCCTTTTAACTTACGGATTGACCGCATTTTTACACGGAAGTGGTCTACTTGCCGTTTATGTCTTAGCAATCATCATTGGAAATGCCGAAATAGTATACAGACATTCCATTTTTCGCTTTTCAGAAGGTTTTGCATGGATAATGCAAATACTCATGTTTGTTATCTTAGGTCTACTTGTTTTTCCATCCGAACTTTTTACTTGGGATATTAGTTGGAAAAGCCTGTTAATCTCTGCCATTCTCATTTTCATCGCAAGACCAATTGCAGTCTATCTTTCAACAATTAAAATGAACTATACTCATAAAGAGAAAATCTTTTTATCTTGGGCAGGATTAAAAGGCTCAGTACCGATTGTTCTGGCAACCTTCCCAATGCTCGCACATATTGAAGGAAGTCAGCTGATCTTTAATGTCGTCTTTTTCGTTGTCCTCGTTAGTTGCTTAATCCAAGGAGCAACCGTTACAAACTTAGCAGAGAAGCTTAAATTGAATGGTCCGCAAAAGGTCACACCAATTCACGCACTCGAACTCCTTTCACTTGGGAAAACGAATAAGGAAATAGTAGGATTTGAAATTAATTCAGACTCAGTACTTGTTGGGAAAAAAATACTCGACATTCCTTTTCCAGAAGGAGCCATTATTAATGTAATCATTCGCAAAGACCAAGTGGTCACACCAATGGGAAACACAATCATTCATTCTGGGGATTTTCTCTATCTTTTAACATCTAAACAAAACAAGCCAAGATTAAAACAATTATTAGAGGAGAAAAGGCACGAGGTTTATCAAGAGGTCAATAAATCGTCATAAGAAAAACACCCCATATGTGTATATGTTGAAAAGACGTTCAATTGAATTGGACGTCTTTTTTTGTGTGTAAGCAATATTCCAGTCCTGATTTTGCAACAATAATCCTTTTATGATAAAAACATCTATGTTAATAATAAGTGTAACCACTTACATCCAAAAGGAGTGTTATCCATGTTATATCCGATTCATACAGAAACTCGTGGAGTTATAGATTTAAATGGAATCTGGAATTTTAAATTAGATAGCGGCAAAGGCTTTGAAGAAAAATGGTATGAGTCAAAACTAACAGATACCATGCCAATGGCTGTCCCTTCATCTTATAATGATATTGGTGTGACAAGAGAAATTAGAAATCACATCGGCTATGTTTGGTATGAGCGTGAATTTGTCATACCAGCTTACTTAAAAGACCAGCGAATTGTATTACGTTTTGGTTCTGCAACACACAAAGCAAAAGTTTACGTAAACGGTGAATTAGTTACCGAACATAAAGGCGGATTTCTACCATTTGAAGCTGAAATTAATAACAACTTAAAAAAAGGTAAAAATAGAGTGACTGTTGCTGTTGATAATATTTTAGACGAATCTACCCTTCCAGTTGGACTTTACACTGAAAAAGAAGAAGAAGGATTAGGAAAAGTGATTCGCAACAACCCTAATTTTGATTTCTTTAACTATGCTGGCTTACATCGTCCCGTAAAAATTTATACAACACCATCAACATATATGAAAGATGTAACGATTGTAACAGGTTTTAACGGTACGACTGGAACTGTTGACTATAAAATAGATGTTCAAGGAAATGCTGAAACTGTAAAAGTTAGTGTAGTTGATGAAGACGGTAAAGTTGTCACATCAATTGAAGGCACTTCAGGTACTATTGACATCCCAAACGTAAACCTTTGGGAGCCATTAAATGCTTATCTTTATCACCTTAAAGTAGAGGCAATGAACGGCGGACAAACCGTTGATGTCTATGAAGAGCCATTTGGCGTTCGAACAGTCGAAGTAACTGATGGGAAATTTTTCATTAATAACAAGTCGTTTTATTTCAAAGGATTTGGAAAACATGAGGATACGCCAATCAATGGAAGAGGCTTCAATGAAGCAGCAAACATCATGGATTTCAATATTTTAAAATGGATTGGTGCTAACTCCTTCCGTACAGCACACTATCCATATTCTGAAGAATTAATGCGACTAGCAGACCGTGAAGGATTAGTAGTCATTGATGAAACTCCTGCTGTTGGCGTTCATTTAAACTTTATGGCAACGACTGGTTTAGGGGCAGGTTCTGAAAGAGTTAGTACATGGGAAAAAATACAAACCTTTGAGCATCATCAAGATGTGTTGCGAGACCTGATTGCTCGTGATAAAAATCATCCATCAGTTGTAATGTGGTCTGTTGCAAATGAAGCAGCAACAGAAGAAAAAGGTGCATATGAATACTTTAAACCTCTTGTTGAATTAACAAAAGAACTAGATCCGCAAAAACGCCCAGTTACAATTGTCTTATTTGTAATGGCAACACCTGAAACAGATCAAGTAGCAGAGCTATGTGATGTCATCGCATTAAATCGTTACAATGGATGGTATTTTGATGGCGGTAATCTTGAAGCTGCTAAAGTACATCTACGCAAAGAATTTAATGAGTGGAATAAGCGTTGTCCAGGAAAGCCAATTATGATAACAGAATACGGGGCTGATACGGTAGCTGGTTTCCATGATATCGATCCTGTTATGTTTACAGAGGAATATCAAATTGAATATTATCATGCAAACCATGAAGTATTTGATGAATTTGAAAACTTTATTGGTGAACAGGCTTGGAACTTTGCAGACTTTGGAACAAGCCAAGGTGTCATGCGTGTTCAAGGAAATAAAAAAGGTGTATTCACACGTGACCGCAAACCAAAATCAGTTGCACATGAATTCCGTAAACGTTGGACAAACATACCTAATTTCGGTTATAAGGGTTAATACTAAAGCTGGCCTCTCCAAAAGGCCAGCTTTTCTTATTGTTCATCGCCATCCCGAAATTGTGTTGGTGTCATGCCTGTCTCTTTTTTAAAAACTCTTGCAAAGTAAGATGGGTCATCATACCCAATGATCCACGCAATTTCCTCAACCGATAAGTTCTCAGTTTTTAATAGATGTTTGGCTTTTTTTATACGTAACATTTGCTGATAAGCAGTGATTGTCATCTTTGTTTCTTCTTTGAATTTTCGGGATAGATGGCTTGGGTGTGTAGATAAGAGCTCCGCTAATTCATCTTTATTCATTTGTTTATCATAGAAGCTTAGTAAGTGTTCAATAACTTTTTGTGTCATGGTTGAATACTTTCTTAATGAGTTTTCAAGTACTAAATCACAATACTCCTCTATCATGCGATCTTTTAAGAGTTGAAGTTCTGCTAATTGATTAGTATTTTCAATTTCATAAGCATATTTTTCAGAAATACGATGGATGATAATAGCAGGTACATTGCTATTTCTTGCTGATATACGTAAAAGTGTATTGAGCACGATGGCAACATTTCTCTGACTGCGAAGGGGCTGATTTGGAAAGCGTTCCGAAAAATAGAACAGCATATTGCTTGAATTAATCAGTTTTAATGCTGCAATTTTATCACCTTGTTCAACAGCATGCATAAAATCCTTTTCAGTCTTATACCGGACTTTAACAAGTTCAGCTTCCTCATCCAAGGTGATGTTATCAGACTTTATATAAATAGAACGTTTGTTTTGATCAGAAACGATGGTTCGAGGCGTCGTCTCCTGTTCGGTCATTGATTTAAACTGCTGTAGAAAGCTTGCAAAACTGCTAGCTTGTTCTTCCGTTAGGACATAGATTTTATCGCAAACAACTTTTAAATTCTCACTTTGGATGCTACTGAGATGATATTCCCTTGATAAACTATATAAATTAGGTTGTGTTTCAAGATATGGACCGATGATGATTGTGAATCCTTCATTCTTAACGAAGAAGGTATATCCAAAATAGTGTAAATTCCAATGATTAATATAGGAATATAACTTCTCTTCTTCACCTTTCATTTTTTCAAACAAATACAAAATATCTTCATTCCCTGAACCAGGCATAAATGTTGGGACCGAAATGATTTCATGCTGGTACAAAAACTCTCCATTCCCATCTAATACATATGTATTTAAATTGGTAACATGATGGATTTTCATTGCTGTAGAAATGATTTTAGATTGTTCCATACTCTCTTCCTCCAAGAAACAGATCTATATTAAAAAAATGATTTTTATCCTGATAATGTCAAGATAATCCTAACGAGTTTCACGGCTGTTATTTATAATAATACCATACCAGTGCTTACCCAGCTTTAGTTTCTCGGTTATATTGAATATCAGCAAAAAATGAAAGCGCTAGATAAGAGTGAAAAAGCTAAATAAGAAAGCTTTATATCAATCAAAATTATAAATTGCAAAATGAACGCAAAAGATAAAATGATCTTTCAATTTGAACGAGAAAAGAAAAATAAGTTAGAGGAGAACAACAATGAGTACACAAAATCAAGTTCAACCGAATAAAGAAAAAAAAGAATCAGCGATGTCTAAAGTTTTAGGAGTCATTTCAGGAAGTTTCGCCCCTATTATTGGTGTTCTTGCCGGAGCGGGACTCTTAAAAGCATTATTATCTGTTTTAACCACATTAGGTTGGCTGTCACCTGAAAGCGGTACTTATATCATTTTATCCGCTGCAGGGGATGCAATTTTCCACTTCTTACCGGTATTTCTAGGAATATCAATTGCACTTAAGCTTGGTGCAAATGGATATGTCGGAGGAGTGATCGGTGCTTCGATCCTAACTCCTGAAATTTTACACCTTGTAGAAAATGATGTTAAAACGATCGATTTTTTAGGATTTCCTGTTTTATTAGCTGACTATTCTTCTACTGTATTTCCTATCTTTATTGCAATATTTGTTTATGCAGGATTAGATAAATTACTGAAAAAGTTCATTTATAAAGACATTCAAATGTTTATTAACCCAATGATTTCGCTACTAATACTTGTCCCGCTAACAATGCTTATCTTTGGTCCTATCGGTACACTGCTTGGCGAAGGACTTGGTTCAATTATTAATTTCTTAAGTGATAAAAGCGGACTTTTAGCTGGGGCTGTTTTAGGTGCTTCCTGGACTTTCTTAACAATTATGGGATTGCACTGGACAGTCATTCCCCTTGCGATCGCAAACCTTGCGACAGGCCCTGATCCAATCATTGCTATGGCTGCAGCAGCTCCTTTTGCACAAGTTGGGATCGGAATAGCCGTTCTTTTGAAAACAAAAGATAAAGATTTAAAAGCTCTTGCTGCAAGTGGAATCGTTCCCGGAGCTTTGGCTGGAACAACTGAAGCGATTAATTATGGAATTATTCTGCGCTTTAGACGGACAATGATATATGTCATCATTGCATCGGCTGTTGGTGGTGCCATTAATGGAAGCTTAGGTGTTGTCATGAATGATTTTGTGCTTCCAAGTGTGTTATCAATTCCAGCCTTTGCACCAATTGGGTTATTTGTGATCGGTATCGGAATCTCATTTGTCCTAGGATTTGTTTTAACATACCTATTCGGATATGAAGGTAAAAACACAAATGTAAAAATAAATAAAAATTACAAGCGTATTTATGTGAATGTAAAACCTGAGACAATTGGAAGCCCAATACGGGGAAATGTAGTATCATTAGCTACCATTCAGGATCCACTTTTTGCAACTGAAACAGTCGGAAAAGGGATTGCCATTGAGCCTGAAACTGGTGAAGTCGTTTCACCTGTTGATGGTGTAATCACCACACAATTCCCCACAGGACACGCAATTGGGGTGACCTCTGATGACGGTGCTGAAATATTAATTTATATTGGCCTCGATACCGTGAAATTGAAAGGTGAGTATTTCACCTCACATGTCAAGCAAGGAGATAGAGTAAAACAAGGTGACATACTCATCGAATTCGACTTAGAAAAGATCAAATCATCTGGATACGAAACAACGACACCGATCGTCATTACAAATACTGAAGAATATCTCGATGTTAAACCTTCAAAAAGCACTACTGTTCAACAAAAGGATGCTCTGCTGAAATTAACAGTTTAAGACAAAAGTGAATGAGAAAATGACATTTAAAATGAAATCAATAGATGAAGATGATTCTGTATTGGACAGGATCATCTTCTTTTTATAAATAAAAAAAATAACCCCATCTCCTCATATAGATGAGGTTTCATGACAACATGAACTGTATATGTTAAATTTACAAATTAAAAACATATACTCTTACAGCTAACAAAACTATTAAAAAGACCACTTCCTTCTATAATGGTTAGTGGTCTAAGTTATAAGTAAACGTGCTAACAGAATAACGTTCAAACAATTGAATGCTTATTCCTAAATCTATATACAATTGATTGAACAGGTGTCATCTTATCTGCCTAACCAGCCACCATCAACTGCTAATAAATGGCCATGGATATAATTTGATGCATCAGATGCTAAGAAGACAACCGTTCCCATAAAATCTTCAGCAGTCCCCCAGCGTCCTGCAGGTATCCGCTCGAGAATTTGCCGGTTTCGGGTTTCATCCTGCAGGAGCGCCTCATTCATATCTGTTGCAATATAGCCTGGTACAATCGCATTGACATTGACATTTTCTTTTGCCCATTCATTTGATAACGCTTTTGTTAATTGTGCAACTCCACCCTTTGCCGCCGCATAAGCCGGTACTGTTAAGCCGCCCTGAAATGATAGTAAAGATGCCATATTAATGATTTTCCCTTTTCCCTGAGGCACCATATATTTACCAGCTTCTTGACATAAAAGCCACACACATTTTAAATTCACATTGATGACATCATCCCAATCACTTTCAGAAAATGAAACAGATGGTGAGCGTCGTTGAATACCAGCATTATTGACAAGAATATCTATTTGCCCAAGTACATTTACAACAGTAGGTATAGCTGCTTTTACTTGTTCTTGATCTTCTAAATCACATGCAACAATGATACTCTTTTGGCCCATTGCCTCAATTTCCTTTTGAATAGATTGATCCTCCACATTTCGTTGAAGCAATGCTACTGTAGCCCCTGCTTCCGCTAATGCGATCGCCATTTGTCTCCCAATCCCTCTTGTTGCCCCAGTTATAGCAGCTACTTTCCCATCTAATCGAAACATCTGGTACTCCTCCTTACTTATTTGGCAGAATTAAGATTTTTAAAGACTCATCTGGATTCATCATCAATTGAAATCCTTTTTCGATTTCATCAAGCGATAATTGATGTGAAATAAATGGCGTTACATCGATTTTTCCACTTGCCATCATACTGACGGCTGTTGCAAAATCTGAATGACTATAACATCTTGTCGTCGTTAACGACAATTCCCGAAAATGCATGGCTGCAAGATCAATAGTCGGAGGTTGTTTGTATACGCTTACAACAACGATTTGCCCTTGCGTTCTACATGCATGAATCATCTGATTAGCTGTTAGGTTATTTCCTGCAACTTCAAAGACAACATCTGCACCAACTCCATTTGTTGCTTCCATTACTTCTTTTACTACATCAACTTCATTTCCATTTAATGCAATAAAACCAAGTTCTTCTGCTTTGCCTAAACGATATGGACTAATATCAGAAATATATATTTTATCTGCTCCTGCTATTTTTGCTGTTAAGGCAATCAATAGCCCAATCGGGCCTGCTCCTAGTACAACAACAGTATCTCCTACTTTCATATTCGAACGTCGAACTGTATGTATCCCTACTGCGACAGGTTCTGCTAAAGCAGCATGATCATCAGATAATGTTTCAGGTATTTTATGTAGACGATGTAATGGAACAGTTACATATTCAGCAAATCCGCCATGAAAATCAATTCCGATCAATCCAAGCGTTTTACAAACATGTGAATTACCTGATAAACAAGCATCACACTTGCCACAGCTTATTGTTGGTTCAACAACGATTCTATCACCTAGTTTAAAAGTAGACTCACCGTTTATCTCTTCAATCACTCCACTGAATTCATGCCCCATTGCAAGTGGAGCTTTTGCTCTAGGATGCTTGCCAAAATAAATCATCATGTCCGTGCCGCAAATACCCGCGGCGGATACCTTTATAAGTGCTTCTCCCTGATTTAAAGTTGGTTTTTCCAAGCTCCCCACGATGACATTTTTTTCAGAGATGTACAATCCTGCTTTCATTGTAGACATTCCTTTTACCTCCTTGAAAATAGCAAACTCTCAATCTAGTATACTTGTCGACAAGATAACCAAAACAGCAATGAAATACTTTTAATAGGGCAGCACATTTCATTCTTATCACACATATCAGCTATTCCTTGTGGGCATTCACCCCTTTCACTAGCACATTTCTGTTTATTCATGATCAGGTAACAGCGCATTATTCACTGATTTTCGTGTATCCTCGAAATGCTCTTGAATAACTTGTCTTATATAGTTACGATCTTTTGAAAGGAAAGCTTTTACGATCAAGCGATGATTATCCATCAAAGTATTTATTTCATGTATTTCTCCTTTAAATCGTCTTTCTGTTGCCACTAACAATGCTGCAAGCACAATGTGACGAATATTATTCCATAAATGCAAAATTCTAATGTGATTAGCCTCTTGTATCATAATTTCGTGGAAATATAGGTCTTGATAGGCAAACTCAATAAAATCGGCATGTTTCGCTGCCATTTCCATCTTATCAATCGTTTTATGAAGTGTATCGACTAATTGTTCATGATGGCCCATTGAAAGCCGCTCTAAAATAAATGTTTCAATTAAAAAGCGAACATCATATATTTCCTCTATATCCTTTGCAGTTAGCCCCAACACCACTGCTCCCATACGTTCTAAGCGAAGTAAGCCTTCATTCGAAAGCGCTTTTAAAGCTTCCCTCACCGGAGATCTACTCGTACCAAATTCAGCTGCAATCTGATTTTCTGATAAGACTGTGTTAGGTTTAATACTTCCTTTTACAATTTGCAAGCGTAATTCACATGCAATTTTTTCACCTAGTGAATGCCCCTGCAGCCATGAGGATGGATACTGCATCATAACTCAACTCTCCAATCAGGTTGTAACATACATTTATTGATGATCATCAGGAAAAAAATCTCCATTTGTCTACTTGTATACAACTACAATGATTTTACTGAATATTCCAAAGTTTGTAAACAGTTTTTTGTAAGCGCTATTTATTTCTTGTGAATTAAATTCATTTCTTAAGATATTACTATAAAGACCCCTCACCATTTATTGGTAAGGGGTCACCATACACGAAACCCTATAATAGAGCTTGTTTTTTTACACAAGATAAGGCAATTTTGTTTTCAAATAATTGATGCTCATTTCTATACTTTCAAATGGTGTACGTCGGCTCATATCCTGCTCTACCACCCACCAATTTACACCTGTTTCTTCTCCAATATTCAATACCGCTTCAAGATCAACTCCGCCAGTTCCAAGCTCTGCAAAAAATTGTTCTTCATCATTTGTCATATCTTTTAAATGTACGAGAGGTGATCTATCGTTATATCGGCTGATCCATTCTACTGGTTTTTCTCCTGCCTTTGTCAGCCAGTAAATATCCAATTCTGTTTTTACATTCTCAGGATTTGTATCATTAAAAATGGCTTCAAGTGCCACTCTGCCATCCTTTAAACGCTCGAGTTCAAAGTCGTGATTATGATAACAAAGGGTAATGCCTTCTTGACGGCATGTTTCCCCGATTTCATCTAATAACGTAATTAATGATAGATAATCTTCTTCACTTCGACGATTAGGCATTAAGTAAGGACAAACAACATATTTACTTCCTATGATTTTTTGCTCTTCAATCACTTTAGTCAAATTGTTTTCCAATTCTTCAAGTGGCACATGACATGCTGCAGCCTGTAGTCCATATTCATCCAATAACACCTTTACTTCCTCGGCAGTCAATCCGCCAAACCCAGCAAATTCTACTCCATCGAACCCTAGCTCTGCAACTTTTTTCAATGTACCTGCAAAATCTTTTTGGCTTTCTTCTCGTAATGAATACATTTGGACTGCTACTGGAATTGTTTTCATTGTTCTCCCTCATTTCTACTATTTATTTTAAATATAATCTCTCAAATTACGATTGTATTAAAAGATTCAGCTTCTAATGCAAAGGAATAGGTTTCCCCATTTTGCATCGTTAATTCACGTATTTCCTTTAATGGATTAGCAATCACAACAACCTTTGTACCATCGGGATTTAGAAAGGCTGTTGAATTTCCTGTCCAGGAACCAGTTGTTTCAATGCGAACTGCACCAGGCTTCACAAAATGTGAAAAGTGCTTCATTACATAATATTCGGGATTGTAAATCGTATGTTTTGTTTCTGGATCCACTGTAATCATCGAGTTTTGCTCCCAGCCCCATGTGCTTCTTCCTTTTGGCTTCAATACCATATTCCAGTAAATATAGGCATTGGCACCATTCACAAAATAATGACGATACAAATTATGAACATATTGAGCATATGCCCACGTATTTTCGCCGTTTCCACATTCGTTTTCTGTTTGCATATATTTTAATTCCGGATAGCTTTGCACCGTTCGCTGGATCGCATATTTTCCAGCCCATTGGTAGCCCACACCTTTTACATATTGATAAGCGCTTGGATCACTGAGAATTTTTTGTGCATATTCATCATAATCTGATGTTGTCCCTTTCATCAGTTCTTCCCAAGGCTCTGGGGCATTAATAGTCCCAAGCCAAATTTCAGCATCAATGTTATGTTTTTCAAAAGCAGGACCTAAATAGGTACTAATAAACTCTCGCAGTTGATCACCCGTCCATTTACATGAAGGAAACTTTTGATCTGCGACCACTTCATTTTGAACATGAATCTGGTGAATCGTTATTCCTTCTTGTTTATAAGCCTGCACAAATTTAACAAAATAAAGGGCATATGCTTCTAGTACTTTCGGTTCCCAGCGAAGTGTTCCATAATTATAAGCTTTCGGGAATTTCATCCATGTGGGAGGGCTCCATGGTGAAGCAAAAAGCTTCATTTCTGGATTACGCTTCAATGCTTCTTTTATAAATGGGATTAAATATTTTTTATCTCGCTCAATCGAAAAATGCTTCATCTCATAATCTTCAGGTGTTTCATTATGGCTGTACCATTCAAGTGCATAGTCACTTGCTCCGATTGGTAAACGGCATATGTTAAATTGACAGTCACCGTCTGGTAAAAATAATCGATCTAAAACACGGCAGCGTTCTTCTTCTGATAAGAGACTAAGGGCTTCATAGCCAAGCTCATTAAAGCAGCCTCCAAACCCATCAATCTCTCGTTTTAATTCATCAGTAATGATTAAATTGGGTTTATTATATTCGTTTGTAGCAGAGTTTTTTTCCTGCCAATATTGTTTTTTCGTTGTCGATATCCAATAAACTCCCATGATATCCTCCCTAGTTTACTTCCAATACTGTAAATGACCACGGCTTAATTGTTAGAGAATCTCCTATATGAACTGATTTATCTGATAATAATTCAGTGCTTTCTTTAAATGGGTATTCAATCTTCTGTTCTTCGAAGGAGTAGTTAAAGAAGAACTTAATTGTATTTCCTTGATCATTAACACCGCTCTTAATAATGATTGGAAAGCTCATTTCTTGTTCAGTTCCCCAAATATTCGCTCGTTTTAGTGCTTGAGCGAGAATAGAAGACATGATTTCAATTGAGACAATACATCCAATATAAGTTGCATAGCCTTTTCCATACTCATTGCCGGTAATAGCTGCGTACTCTCCCCATCCAGGGTGATCATATTTGGCAAGAATATTAGCAGTTGTTGGAGTAAGTAGCTCCATCCAAGTGTGAACTTTATTATCTGCTTCTTCTACTTCATAAGGATTTCCTGCCAGCTTGACATTTTTTGGTTCAACAAACATTTGGTATTGAACACCACATGCTTTTTCAATGATCCCTGGCTGCGGGGTTGTTCGCACTTTAATATGCTCGTTTGTAAAACCGGATTTAAAGGTGAAAATCGCATGCCCTCCATCTTCAACAAATTGGTTTAATCTCTCAAGAAGTGAATCTGGAGCTACATATAAGCAAGGGACTATAATCAAAGAATACTGATCTAGTTCTTTAGTATCTGGATGAATCATATCAACTTCAACATTTAATTTGTATAATTCATCATAAATGAGCCGGACAATGTCGTTGTAATTCAACTCTGTTTTTTGATTAAATTTAAACCAGCTTAGTCCTGTAAGAGATTCATTGCTTACAAGAATAGCCGTTTTATTTTTCTTTTTAAGATTCATGATTTTAGAAGATAACCGCTTAAAATCAGCTCCAATTGTTTTTGCCTCATGATAGACAGGATTTGGCTGAAGATCGTGACTTAACAGTCCTTTCCAATACGTCTCAAAGGAATTATGGATCGAATGCCAATGCCAATATGCCACCATATTTGCACCTGAAGCAACATGACTAAATGCTTGTAATCGTAACTGGCCTGGAAAAGGGGTCCAATTTGAAAACGCTTGAGCTTCTGTTTCAAGGACAAAATAATTTTGCTGCTTTGTAGAACGTGCCACATCACCGCCAAAGGAAATTTCGATTCCTGTTAAATCCTCCTGTGTTGGATGATATATATCCACACCTGTTATATCAAACGGTTCTGAAGCAGTAAAATGGTTCACGTTTGGCTGTACACCAAACGAATATCCTCTCCACTCAAAATCAAAATTTTGCGTGATAAACTGCCCTTCCTGTCGATACTCTTTCACAATATGAACTTGCCAAGCCAAGAAATCATCAACAAGTTTACGTTGAAATTTGGAAAATTCCGCTCCTAGACTTCCATTAATTGTACCAATTACAGATGGCATATCTTCCCAAGCATGAACATCATTGCTCCAATAAGCGAGACCAAATTCTTTATTTAAAGCATCTGGTGTTTTAAATTTATCCTTTAAGTATTTAATAAATTTCTGTTGAACACTAGGCCCGCTCGTGTCATAATGCTTTGTTTCATTGTCGATCTGATAACCAATAATCGCTGGATGGTCCTTTACATTATCCATTAATTTGCGGATGATCCGCTCTGCATAAAACAAGTAGGCAGGATTTGTAATATCCATAATTTGTCTTGCACCATATTTACCCGGACCATTTTTAGTTACTGCTAATACGTCTGGATGCTCTTTTACCATCCATGTTGGTACTGCATATGTCGGCGTTCCAACGATGACATGAATTCCTGATTTATACATGGCATCAAGTACGCGATTGACAGATGTAAAATCAAAAACACCATTTTGTGGTTCATGTGTACTCCATGTTGATTCCGCTATTCTCACAACATTAATTCCCGCTTCTAGCATCATTTGAATATCTGTTTCAAGTCGTTCATATGGCATATATTCGTCATAATATGCGACACCATATAATAATTCCTTCATTCTGCTTTTCAACCCTTTCATTCACTACTTAATCGCACCATCAGCAATTCCTTCGAGGATATACTTTTGGAAAAACGCATAGAAAACGACAACTGGAAGTGCTGTTAACACTAAGGCAGCTAAAATTTTTGGCCAGTCTGCAACATATTGTCCAAAAAGCATATTAATAGAAAGCATGAGCGTATAGTTATTTACATCCGTTAACATAATTAATGGCAATAAGAAATCATTCCAAAGCCATAATACATTCAGTACTAAAATCGTTGCTGTAATCGGTTTCAATAAAGGAAAGATGATTTTAATAAAAATTTGGAAGTCATTGCAGCCATCGATTTTTGCCGCTTCCTCCAGCTCTTTCGGAATCGATTTCACAAATCCATGATAGAGAAAAACAGCCATGTTTACGCCAAGACCTATATAGATTAAGCCGAGACCGTAAAGGGATCCCTGCAAGCCGAGACCTTTTGCCATTTGGCTTAGGGTGATCATAATGGAATGAAACGGTACTAGCATTGATGCAATAAATAGCGTAAAGATAAAAACGCTAAGCTTACCAGATGTTCTTGCAAGCTTATACCCGGCAAGGGAGCCGCAAAAAACGATACCTGCAAGACCAATGACAGTTACAATTAATGTATTAAAGGCACTCCCTAATAGGTTTAATTCTGAAAAAACACCAATATAGTTTTCTAATGAAAATGATTTAGGAAGTGCTAAAACGGAGTTGAAGATCTCGCCTTGTGTTTTAAAGGAATTAATAAATGCCATATAGATTGGAAATATAGTGACAACAGCCATTAGGGATAATATTAAATTAGTGAATATAGAAGCAGTAAGGTTCTTTCTCATGCTTCAACCTCCTTGCGCTTTAAGATTCTCACTTGAATAAGAGTAATAATTAATACAACAAGGAATAGAATCATTGCTTTTGCATTTGCATAACCAAAACGGAAATTATTCGAGAAAGCTTCCTCATAAATATTCAGTGCCATGACTTGTGTAGAAGTACCAGGACCACCTTGTGTTAAAGCGTACACAACATCGAATACTTTAAATGCTCCATTTAATGTTAAGAAGGAACAAATTGTTATAGCATGCATAATCATTGGCAGAACAACATGTATGATTCGTTGAAATGCATTTGCTCCATCAATCATTGCAGCCTCTTTTAACTGTTTAGGTACACCTTGAAGTGCTGCCATATAGATCACCATCATATAGCCAATTCCTTGCCAAAGCGACACGATTAAAATGGAGTAAAACGATACCTTTGGATCACCAATCCATGATTGATCAAGTACGGAAAAAATCGCTTGTTTAGAAAGCTCAGGAAATACATTTGTAAAGATAAAGGAAAACATCAATGAGCTAATGATTAAGCTAATCATATTAGGCATAAAGAAAATGGTTCTAAAAAAGCCTTTTGATTTGATTCTTGATTCAATTAGCAACGCTAGTCCTAATGCCGCGACATTTTGAATGACAAAAATGAAGATGGTGTACTTAAGTGTAAAGATAAAAGAATGTCTAAAAGCAGCATCATCTCTAAATGCTTCAATATAGTTGCTGAAGCCAACAAAGTTAAATGTTTTATTCAAGCCATTCCAATCTGTAAAACTATAAACTCCTGCCCCAATTGTCGGGATAAAAAGAAAGAGGATATAAAAGATGAACGCAGGTAAAACAAACAAGATTAAACTTAAGTGACCGCTCTTTTTTTTCACTTTCTTTTCAGCTGCAACTAATTTCACTGGACTTTTCAGCTCTGTAACTGGCACATGCTTTCATTCCTTTCAATCTAGCATTCTTAAATAGAGTGAAAGACAATTACTCAATTGTCTTTCACTATTTTGCTATTATTTGTTTACCTTGTTATAATCCTCCCAAGCGCGGTCTAGACCTTCAATAACCTCTTTTTTAGAAGCATCATCTGCATAATAGCTTTGAAGCAGCTTTTCAGATGCAGCTTTAACAGCAGAAGGAATGGCTGGATCTTGATATACTTTCCCTTCAGCAACATAATTCATTGATTCTTCTAACCAAGGATACGTATCAAACGTATGAATTTCAGAAATTGGGTTGAACCCTAGACTTTCATAAAAGGCACTAGAATCTTCATCATCTAAAATATAATTCACAAAATCTTTTGCAACATCTTTCACTTTACTTTCTTTCGAAACGGCTAGTGATGTTGATGCACCTAGATTAATAAGCGTCGCATTTTCATCATCGTTGATCGGCATCGGTGCCACACCAAAGTTCATGTTTTCATTTGTAGCTAACATAGATTCTGCCATCCATGGTCCTTGAACCCACATTGCCGCCTCACCACTTGCAAATGCTGCGGCCCCTTGATCTTGACCTACCTCAAATGGACGATCTGTTCCATGTGCATGAACAAGGTCAATAATGTCAAACATACCATCTAAATCTCCAAAAGTTCCTTTACCAGCATTCATATTTTCAATAAACCCTTTATTTGTTGTGCTTTCAAGAGCACCTACTGTTAATGGAAGGAATAACTGCGGAATATATGAATCTTTATAAGCTCTAATAAAAGGCGTAATTCCTTTATCTTCAAGTGTTTTTACAACCGCTTTCATTTCTGTTAACGTTTTAGGAACTTCAATACCGTTTTCTTCGAATATATCTTTATTGTATAAAAAGCCCCATTGAAGAGTTTCAAGTGGAACAGCAAGCACTCTATCCTCTCTTGTGACCATCGGAGCAACTGTATCATACAGCTTTTCTGCAAATGGTTCACCTGTTAAGTCCTCTAAATATCCAGCTTTATCATATACAGGTAGATCATTTATCGCATGAATCGCAAATACATCTGGACTATCTCCTGAAGCAAGACGTGTTTTCAATAGTTGATCAGCCTCATTCACACTTGGAAGTTCTAGCTTAACTGTCACATCTAGCCCATTTTCTTCTTTTTGCTTTTTAACGAATTGATCAATGTAACTTTCATATTGCTCTTTAAATCTAGGTTGTCCAATAAATACTTTCAATTCGACTTTCTTTCCATTTTCCCCACTTGCATCACCTGAAGAACTGGTACCCCCTGCATTACAACCAGCTAGTAATCCAATAAATAAAATGGAAGAAATTAATATTGTAAGCGCTTTTTTCATTTTCAACTCCCCTTTCTGCTACTATCATAATCTGTTTTTTTTATTTCTTAAATTGAAAATATTAACGCTTACATTTGTACTATTTTAATTATTTCGAATTTTCCCAGGTGAGGATCCATAGTACTTTTTAAATACCCGATAAAAATAAGAAACATCATCATACCCAATCATTGCGGCTATTGTTTTATATTGTAAGGTAGTAGACATGATAAGTTCTTTTGCTTTTTCCATCCGCGATGAAATAATATACTCCGTTACATTACACCCATACCTTTTTTTAAAGGCAGTCGTTAAATATTCCTTGCTGACAAAATACTTTTTTGCGATTATTTCGAGTGACATATTTGGTGAAGAAAAATATTCATCTACGTATTGCTTAATATCATCCAAATTGATTTTTGATTTTTGCTTCCTAATTTCATCAATTTTCAAAATGACTTTTTTACCAATTTCTAATTGATTCATTAATTCTGTTTCAAGTGAGGAATTAGTTTGATAACTGAGCTGTCTCAAATCCAGACCAATATCCTCAAGTTTTAGCTTGTGTTCTTTTATCATTTCCTCCAGTTGCAAAAAGAACAATTGATGAAGATGTCCAATAAGCGAAAAATCACTTTTTAGCTCATCACCTATATTCGCAAGCAATTTTGCCATGCTGCTAGAAAGTTGTGCAGCGTTTAATTCTTTAAACGAGTATGCTAAAGTTTGACGAAATGGTTCAATCAGACTTTCAACCTCCGGTCGCTTCAGAATAAAAAATTGATACCCGATTTGCTGCTGTTCCTTTTTCCTCTTTTCATGTAAAGCTTTTTTCAATGCTTCATTCAATTCGTTTTCATCGACAGGCTTTGGTAAATACTCAATCACCCCTGACTTAATGGCTTGTCTTGTATAGATAAAATCTTGATAACCACTTAGGACGATGGCAGGAATTTCAGGATAGTCTCTTTTTAAAACTTCTAACAATTTAATTCCATCTATTCCAGGCATTTTCATATCTGTAATAATAAAATCAGGACGTACAGACTTGATAGACTTAATCGCCTCTGCTCCATTCGTTGCCTCAATTATTTGTGTAATTTCCAAAGAATCAAACTCTATTAGTGCCTTTACTGTTTCTCTTGTCCAACTTTCATCATCTACGATTAATAAAGTATTCATTGAGTTCACTTCCTTTTTGATAAGGCATCCTTAAAATGATCTTCGTATACTCTGATTCCTTACTAAAGATTTCAATTCCATATTCTCTTCCAAAATAAAGTTTAATTCGACTATCGACATTTTTTAATCCTATACTTCTATTCTGTGACTCTATGTTGGATGATATTTTTCCCCTTAATTTTTCTAACACTTGTATTGGCATTCCCACTCCATTATCTTCAATGATAATTTCGACTTCATCAAATACTTTTTGGATGTCAATCTTCAAATGTCCTTTTTCAATTTGTGACTCAAATCCATGTTTAAATGAGTTTTCTATAATTGGTTGAAGTGTCAAAAGTGGAATGATTGCCTCATTTACAGCTTCATCAACAAATAAGTGGATGGAAATATTGTCTCCGAATCTAACTTTTTGAATATACAGATAATTATTCAAGTGATTTACTTCTTCTTTCATATAAACGAGGTCGCCTCGTTTATTCGTGATATACCGAAACATGAATGCAAGCTTCTGTGTCATCGCATAAATATCTTTTGCATTTCTCTTCAATGCCATCCCTGAAATAACTTGAAGTGTGTTGAATAGAAAGTGTGGATTAATTTGTGATTGCAGAGCGAGAAATTGTGCATCACGATTTTCCATTTCACGTTTATAGTCCTTTTCAATCAACTCTTTAATCCTATTAATCATTTCTTTATATTTTCGATTTAAATGTCCAATTTCATCTGAACGGCTCGTATCTATTTCAACACTAAAATTATTTTCCTCCACGTGCTCCATCTTTCTTGATAAAGCAACGATCGGTTTTGCAACTTGATTAGACACGATTATCGATAGAATTATTGTTAAGAAGATCGAAATAAGAAGAATTGCGATTCCAGTTTGACCGATATACACTGCCCCTACCATCATCACTTCCTCTGGCACCACTTTCAACAAAATAATTTGTTCATTCATCAATTCCTGAAAAAAATAATAATCTTTGTCCTTAGTAAAATACTTGGTTCCTTTTGGTGTGTTTAATTTTGTTGAAATATCTTCACTTATCTTGATTGATTGATCGTTTTCTATTGGCGTATAAAGCTGATTTCCATGATTATCAAGCAATAAGATAGATTCCTGTTCATTGCTTTGCAATTTCTCAGCGATATGTTCCATAAAAGAAAATGAAACTTGCATTTCTAGCTTACCAACCAATTTCTGATCTTCAAATCGATAAATATTACGTGCTAGTGTAAAGCTATTTGTCTCCGGATCAACCTTAAAGATCGCAGCTTTTGCCTCATTATTTTTCGCTTCATCATATTCATTTTCAATATAAAAATCTTTGTTTTCAACTTTGTAAAAGCGACGATCTCCATAAGAAACTAACTTGACCGATAAAATATCTTCGTCACCATTATATAACCCAAATAGCTTATCTTTTATATAGGACTGGGTATTAAAAACATTTGTCGCACTAATATTATCCATTGTTGTAATACTTGGTACGAGCTTATCATCTACAAGAGCCGAAAATAAAAAGTCATTATACCAATTTAATTGCTCTTCTATATAACTATTTGAAAGCTCCATTCGTGAAAGATTTGAGCTAATTTCCGAAGACTCAACAGCACCTCTGGAAATATGTGTCGAAATCAGCATAAAAATAAGTAAAGGAACCATCATGACAAGAAGCAAAGTTCCCATTAATTTTCGCTGCATGCTCTCAACAATATATTTATTAAAATAATGTTTGAATCTACTTCGTATGTGCATGTTCATTCTCCTTAGAACAAATGAATTAGTAAGGAAAGATAAATGAATCTAGTTTGTTTATATTTTAAGGTTAATTCATTTTCAGTCAATATAAATATTCCTAACAGATAAAATAAACACCCAACAAAAAAAGCTATAATCCCTTTATTCATTAGGGTTTATAACTTTAAATTTATCGATGTCCTGTGAAGGATGAACCCCCGACTTCTACCGAGATAATTGAAACCAATAGAATTTTTAGACTATCTTCGAACAATCGTCTTCTAGCCATTTCTTCTACAACTGGCAAGGTAATCGCAGTTTACTTTCTATCCATTTCCCTTTTTAGCCAAAACGGACTATACAGAAGGTAAAAGGTCACAATCATTATGATCTCTAGAGAAATAAGATACCACGGCCATGGCCCCAGAACATCTAAAAGAGAAGCGTTTCCAGGTTTTTTCATGATGTAGAGGTAGTTTGCCCCCAACCACTTATTAAGAAAAAATATACAAATGGCATAAAGGTTGACAAGAAGCACGGTCATCCACATGGAACGAATCGTCGGCCGATATTTAAAGGCAAAAACCATAAACAAACAGGCAAGCACCACTCCACCATGAGAAACAAAAAACTCAATATATCGAAAATGAGGAAACGAATACCGACCAAGATCAGGTGTTAGGACGGCTTGAATAGAACTGCCTAAACCGGCAAAATACATAAATTGAAAAAGTCGGAAGCTACCCGTTAGTAGCATGACGATAGCAAGAATGACAGCAAGGTCACTAAGATGCAGTGGCAAAGCCTTTTTAAACGACCAAGTATTCTTACTTACAAGCCATATATGATAACTAGCATCAGAAGCCAATAAGAGAAGTGCTAGAGAGAGTCGAATTATTCTTCTTTTCTCCTGCTTCTGAATCTCCTCTCTAAAGATAAACAGAAGAATACCAAGAACTAAAATGATTGCGATTGTTATGAGGTGCTCCCTTGAAAAAAGACGAAACGGCTCTAGTTTTGAGTGAAATTGAAAAAATGTTTGCATCTAAATCTCCAATTCCAAAGCTGATTTTTAATCGGGCTATCTATTTTAGGTAAAAAACTGATTCATTTTTTTATTATTAAGAATAATAGAAGGTTTTATGTACCAAAACAAAATAGAATTTTAAAGATTATTATTTAACGGGGGAATTGTCATACATAATCGAATAAATGTTTCTTCAATTCCTTGAAAGGAAAACCCAAAAAAGCTCCAATCCTTTTCAACAAAGAAATTGAAGCTTCTATCTCTGATGACCTGTGAGGGACTTGAACCCCCGACCCCTTTGCTGTGTAAAATCAGGTCAACAATATATAGGGGCAAAAAAATCTGTGTCATTCAATATAAATGGAAAGCATTTGTGGAAGATAATCGGCTATTTAAAATTTTTTAACGATATCATTAACAAAACAGAAATGTGAAAAAACTAAATCGAAATTGAATTTATTAATTTACTAGCATTTTCCCTTGGATCATTAGCCAAGCTAATGTCTGTAATCACGGCAATACCATCTGCACCACTTTTTATAATAGGTGAAGCATTTTCTGATGTAATTCCCCCGATTCCTACTATTGGTATCTCAATGCCTTTGCTTCGAACTTCCGCTATAAGAGTTGTTCCCTGAGCTGACTTTGCATCTTCTTTCGTTGTTGTTGAGTAGATAGGTCCAATTCCCACATAATCTGCACCTTCAGCAATTGCTTTTTCAACCTCTTCAAGATTATGAGTGGAAACGCCGAGAATTTTATTTCCGATCTTGCGTCTCACCATTTCAGCTGATTCATCATCCTGCCCAATATGAACACCGTCTGCATCGAGTAAAAGGGCTAGCTCAACATCATCGTTAACTATAAAAGGAACATTGTTTTCTTTGCAAATAGTTTGTAATTTTTTTGCAAATTGATATTTTTCATCTCCTGTATAGGCACTCGTTCCTTTTTCGCGAAACTGAAAAAGTGTAATTCCACCTTTCAGCGCTAGTTCTAATACATGAGTAGGTTCCTGTTGGCAATTATTACTGCCCATAATGAAATAGACTTTTAACAAATTCCGCATTTGTTCGATTGAAATTCTTGACAATCTATTTCACTCCTCTTTGTCGTTTTTGATAAGCCCAATGATTTGTAGGACCATGACCGCTTCCAATCTCTAAGTCATCTTCAATCGCTGCTTGTATAAAACGTTTTGCTGTTTCAACCGCATGTTTGACTGATTTTCCCTTTGCCAATTCTGCAGTCACTGCTGCAGCAAAGGTACAGCCTGTACCATGTGTATTCTTGGTTACCATTCGTTTCCCTTTAAAATAGGTGAATTCTACGCCGTCATATAAAATGTCAACCAACTCTTCTTCCCTTCCATGACCGCCTTTCATGACAACATGTTTGGCCCCTAGTTGATGCAATCGTTTCGCTGCTTCTAGACGATCATCTATCGTATCAATACTCATATCTGCTAGTACTTCTGCCTCCGGAATATTTGGTGTGATGACCATTGCTAAAGGAAGCAGATGTTTTTTCAGCGCTGCAATTGCTTCATTTTGCAGCAATGAAGCTCCCCCTTTTGCAATCATGACTGGATCAACAACAATATTTTCCCATTTAAATCTTATGATACATTCGGAAACAGCTTGTATGATTTCACTACTAAACAACATACCGGTTTTTACTGCATCTGCTCCAAGGTCTGTGCCTATTGCCTCAATTTGCTTAACGACTGCCTCGACTGATAAAGGGTATACCCCATGAACACCAAGTGTGTTTTGCGCTGTGACAGCTGTAATGGCTGACATTCCAAAAACGTTTAACTCCTGAAATGTTTTTAAATCAGCCTGAATACCCGCACCGCCTCCACTATCAGATCCTGCAATTGTCAATGCTTTGCCTATCGTCATAATCTCTATCTCCTTACACATTTTTTACAGTTTTTCAACATTCGCATTTGTTTGTATTTCTTCAGGTGAAATTGTTGCTAATTTGTTTAATAATTGGATTTGGAAGCTGCCTGGTCCTTCTTCTGCTGTTTGTTTTGCCGCTGTTTCAGCTGTTACTCCATATGCAGCTAAAGCTGAAACCGAAGCTACTAACAAATCCTTTTCAACAGCTGCAAAAGCTCCTATGATCGAGCTTAATAAACAGCCAGCTCCTGTTACTTTTGTCAAAATCGGATGGCCATTGTGGACAAGATATGTTGTTTCTCCATCTGTAATCACGTCATCTTTTCCAGTAATAACAACAACAGTATTTAGTTTTCTTGCAGCAATTTGCGCTAATTCAACGATGTTACCAGTCCCTTCACCTGCATCTACACCCTTAATCGTCCATTCTTCACCAATCACATTGGCAACTTCTGCTGCATTTCCTCTTAAAATGGAGATCTTTACCTCCTTTACGATTCGGTGTGATGTTTCTGTTCGATAAGGAGTAGCACCGGCACCAACAGGATCAAAAATAACAGGTACACCATGTTCATTTGCTGATTTCCCTGCAATGATCATCGCCTCGATTTCGTCAGGTGAGAGTGTTCCGATATTTAAGACAAGGGCACCAGCTATTTTAGCCATATCTGCCACTTCTTCTTTTGCATACGCCATAACAGGTGATGCACCTAATGCTAATAGTCCATTCGCCGTAAAATTTGTTACGACAACATTTGTAATATTGTGTACAAGTGGATTGATCTTTCTAACATTTTCTAACGTTTTGACTAATTGTATTGTTTCCATATCATTCATGTCCCTTCTGGTGCGTTTTACTTCATGACAAGACCGCCGTCTACATATAACGTCTGACCGGTCATAAATCTGCTCCAATCTGAAGCTAAAAATAAAACAGGTCCTTCGATATCACTTGGGGAAGCAAGTCTTCTTAATGGTGTTTGCGAGATAATCATTTCTTTTACTTCCTCTTTTGTGTTACGGCTTGCATCTGTTGGATAGACAAGTCCTGGCGCCACACAATTAACACGTATTCCAAAAGAACCCAGTTCTGCCGCTAAATTTTTACTATAGCCAGCAAGAGCTGATTTAGCGGTTGTATAGTCTGGATACGGAACAATTGGGCGTTCGACTAAGTTACTTACTATGTTGATAATGCTTCCTTGTACTTGTTTTTTCATTGCAGGTACGACAGCTTGGCATACATAATGGGTGGAGCGGAGGGCACCATCTATTTGCTCCTGGTAATCCTCCCAAGATAATTGCCACGCCAATTTCCGTTGATCAGGATTAAATGTATATGGCTTAAACGCATTGTTTACGACAACGTCAATTTTTCCTGTTTCTAAAAGGATTTCATCGACCATATCCTTCACAGATTGCTCCTGGGTGACATCTGCTTGAATAGCCCACGAATCACCACCAAGCTCTATACAAGCTGAAACAACATTTTCGGCAGCGGTTTGATTTTGCAGATAATTAACAACAACAGTAGCCCCTTCTCGAGCAAAGCCTCTGGCTAGAGATGCACCAATTCCGCGGCTTGATCCAGTGACAAGTACAACTTTGTTTTGAAATTTCATTTGATATCTCCTGTTATTTTTTCGGAATGAGTTCTTCTGTGACAATTTCATCCATGTTTAATCTGTTTTTAACCAAACCTAATCTTTGATATGTATCTGCAGCCTTTTGCAGGACATCGATGTCAAATGAACCTAATCCTTTTTCATCTGTTGCAGACGAGACACTTGATGCATTTCGCATCTTAATTATCTCTAAATTGTTTGCTTGATCTTTACCATCTATTGCAACATTTACGGCTAAGGATGCTGCTTCATCCGGATTGTTCAACATCCATTCTGCACTATTTTTATAACCTGTTAAAAAGCTTTGTAAAAGCTCTTTTTTCTCTTGATACGTTTCCTCTGTTACGACAAAAACATCACTTGGAAAGTTTAGAAAATCCTTAACCTCCATAACATTCACTTCTCCGAGACCTTTTTGTTTACCAGTATATAATCCCGTATCTGTTGCAGCAGTAGCGTCAACTTGTCCTTGCATAAGTGGAGCAAAATTCAAAATGCCTGTTTCAACGATTTTCACATCATCTTCCGTTAAGCCAGCCTCATGCAATAACACTAATAAATTTTGTCTCGTTCCACTTGAAAGGCTATAGACACCAATTGTTTTTCCCTTTAAATCCTCTGGTTTTGTCATATTTTTTTCTTTTAAAGACACAATGTTAAAAACATTCTGGGGATAAACATTGTAAATCACGCGTAGCTTTTCGCCTTTATCCAGGGCAAAAAATAACGAGCCTGGATCAGTAAACGCAATATCAGCCTGTCCAGACAGAATATTTTTGATGGCATCCCCTCCACCTGCTCCAGGAATAAAGCTCATGTTTAACCCCTGTTCTTTGAAAAATCCCTTTTCTTCCTCTACAAGTAAGTTTGTTTGTTCTGTAATTGGTTGACTCCAGCTGGCAACACGAATGGCTTCCACGGCCTCTTCTTTTTCCTTTGCATCCTCTTGTGTTGGTTCAGTAGAACCTTGATTACATGCTGTTAACATCGCTAACAGTAAGACTAATAAAACCTTTATCATTGCTTTCATCTTTTTCTCTCCTTCTGCATCGGCTTTAGAAGCCATCTTTCTAGTAAACGAACTGCCTCATAAAGAACCATCCCTAACGCAGTAAGCAAAATAAGGACGGCAAACATTAGTGGTGTGTCCATCATTCCTTGTGAAGCAATGATCATCGCCCCTAAGCCTTCACTGCCACCTATAAACTCACCAACAACAGCTCCGACAACTGCTAAGATAACAGCTACACGAAATCCCGCCAAAATACCAGGTAAGCCTGCAGGAAGTTTAAGATGAATTAATGTTTGCCATCTTGTAGCATTCAAAACGCGAAATAACTCTTTTTTATTTGAATCAGTCTGTTGAATGGAGGTAATCGTATTCTCCATTAATGGAAAAAAGCAGATAAGAGCTGTAATGACTACTTTAGACGGCATTCCAAACCCAAACCATAAAATAAATAAAGGGGCTAACGCAAGCTTTGGAACAGCCTGACTAGCAATTACATAGGGAAGGAGAATTCGTCTTAAAATCTCAATTTCTCCCATTATAATACCAGCAAGCATTCCTAAAAGGGTCCCAATCAAAAGCCCTAAAACAACTTCTGAAGCTGTACGATAAATATGAGGTAAAAAATAGCCACTCACCAATCCGTCCCAAAGTACAGTTAACACAACCGAAGGTGCAGGTAATACGAGCTCTGACATGGTGCTTGCTACAAGCTCCCAAACAATCATAATTAAAATGAACAGGACAAAAGAATAAAGATGATATTTTTTCATACTCTGCCTCCATTCATGGCTTCCCGCACCTTTAGGCAATACTCATTAAACGATGAACTATATCGTTCAGCAGCACGACGCGGCTTTAATAGAGACACATTTATATCGTAAGTAATTTCCCCTGCCTTCATCACAGCAACATGATCTGATAAATACACTGCCTCAGATATGTCATGGGTAATAAATAACACGGTCATTTTTTGATGCTGACAAAGTGTTAATAAATCATCCTGTAACTCTTCCCTTGTAATGGCATCTAAAGCAGCAAAGGGTTCGTCCAAAAATAACATCGAAGGATTTTTAACCAAAGCACGTGCAATGGCAACTCTGCTTTTTTGTCCACCCGACAGTTCAGCTGGATAATGATGATCATAATCATTCAGTTTCATCATCCTTAATAACGTCCTTGCTCGTTCACGCTCTTCCTTTGTCGGTTTTCTTTTAAGCGAGATTGGCAGGAGGACATTATCAATCACTGTTTTCCATTCCAACAAAGTAGGTGACTGAAAAACAAAGCCAATTTCAGTTGAAGGTCTCACTACTTTCTCATTTCCTAAATAAACGGCTCCTTTGTTAGGATGCAGAAGTCCTGATGCCATTTTTAATAGTGTTGTTTTTCCGCAACCACTTTTACCTAATAAACTATGAAATTCCCCTTTTTTGATCTCCCATGACGTATCATTGATAATTGTTTTTTCCCCTTCGTAACTATACGTTACTTTGTCAATGATTAAAAAACTCATGTTGTCATCTCCTAATCTACATATGAGGCCAAACTTTCTGCATACTCCTCTGCACTATGTTCAATATCAACCATGTTCACCAAATCTAGTAAATTAAAGCGCCCATCATGATGCCAGCCTGCTTCTGGGGAAGTCATATGTCCAAGAGCTGTAATTCGTGTGACTCCCGCTGCTCCTAATAATTCAGCCATTTGAAATAGCTCATTTGGTGAAGCTGCGATTCCGACCGTTTGGAGGTACGTCCGATATGCTTCAATATTTGGAAGGACGTCAATAAGCTCGTCTACTTCAACAACTTTAATTACCCTATTTAAGCAGCTTGGTGTTAGTTCACCTTCATTTCCGCCAAATACAACCGTCCACGAACCGTTTTGTTCCCCTAGTACTTCCTTTTCCTGCTTTGTAAACAAGCTCATCTCTTCTTTTTGTCTCCATTCAGCAAGACTTACTCCTTCTTCAATGGATAGAGTTCTGCGGGGATATCTTTGTTCAAAATTCTCTAATTCATGTGCTAAATATCTAGCAAACTCTCTCGGAGATACATTTCCACCCTTTTGCACATAAAACAAATGGGGGGAGTAACAACCTTGCTGATCATATCGAATCACATCGTATGCGGCATCCCGAACCGTTTTCCATGCTTTACGCGAGTCAAGACTGATCTTTGAAACAATTCCAAAGCTGATTTTATGCCCAAAGGGAAGGAAACGAGTTGTAATGGGCACACGACTTTTTATCGATTCCAATGATTGATTGCCACCATAAGCTAGAACGATATCTGCTTGTTGAAACAGCTGTCTTTCCTTTTCTTCATCCCCGCCTTTCCACCAAATAACTGCTAAACAATCTGCCAGCCTTGGTTCTGTTTCCACGATCATGTTTGCAAACCAGCCGGCAAATAAGGGTTCAGCACTCGGTACTTTTCCGATTGTCCCGGATTTCACTAAAAGATTCGATATTAAGCTCCAAAGGGGGAGAGCAGGAACATTCCCTGACCATATTTGCACAGTCAAATTTGCCCCTACAGCCTTAGAGAATCCTCTTTTCGTTCTTGGCTGAAAATCATCAAGAAGCAAAGGGTTGCCAAAATCCTCAACAAGAAAACGCTGCAAGTTCTGCTTGCGAAATGTTTTTAAATAATTGGTTAAACCAATTCTAATTAATTCTTCATCATAGCCTGTCACAATAGGTAACAGTTTTTCAGCTTTTTGACGATAAGGATTTGTGCGATCTAGAAGCTGCTCGATTACCCTATCAATAATTTGGATAATTTCGGTTACTGTTAGTGACTTAAGAATGTTTGCACTTGCCTGTTTTATTACTGCTATCACGTCATCGAGCTGTTGTTTTGATAATACTGGAACTTGTATGTCTAGCTTTTCTGACTTTCCTTCAAAAGTTAAGGTTCTATATTCAAGTTCTCCCTCTTGGAATCTAGGGAGATAGCCTGCTATTTCTTTCATTGAGAAGGCTCCTTTGCCGCAGCAATGAACTCATCAACAGCAATTGAGCACCCTTTTGCTTCTGCTCCTTGAACTCTGCCCAATAAAAGAAAACCTTCCTCATTTTCCATTCCGAGATCCTCTGTTAAAATCGTTGTAACAGAATTATAGTTTGCTAAGTCACAATGCACGAGAACTCCCTTTTCCCCATTAGGAACTTCTTCCCCTGTCAATGGATTTATTACTCTCGTTCGAATCCAATGTGGACCTGATTTTACAGATGGAACCATGGCATTGCCATCATCATAAAATTGTGTACTCAGTTCGGTCATCCCATACATGTTGATGCAGTGCGATTTTTCAACACCTAATAACGTTGATAAAGTTGTATAAAAAGTCTCTAAATCTAGTTCCTTTGATTTATTTTTAAAGCCGCCAGTATCTAGAATTCTACTTCCGGCTGGTAAACGGAATGATCTGCCTCGCGCTTGTAATTCTTCAAATAAATGAACAAAGCTAAATGATGCACCAAGGAGGGCAAGGGGATTTCCTGTTTCTTCAGCTTGTTCAAGTTCTAGTAACAATGAATCAACTTGCAAGCCCTTTTCATTTACAAAATAGTGACTATCATTTGTCCCACATTCTTTAAACGCCAATGCTAGATAATGAGATAAAGATGAATTAGGCATTTCCTCTTCAGTTGGAAAGAGTATCCCCATTTTCATTCGTTCATGACCATTCATAAAGCGTTCTCGGAAATTTTTCAACATGGAATGGTTGTACACGTCTAACGTTGGATGATAATGCTTTCCTCTTATTCCTTTTGTTGTACCACTCGTCATAAACACATCTTCTGCGTTTTCTGGATCTTCACAGCTTAGGGTGAGCTCCTTAAATGCATTAATCGGTACTGCAGGGATATCCTTCCATGACTTGACCATTCTCGGTGTTTTTCCTTTTTGTCGACAATACATTTGGAATGGAATGTTATGTTTGTATTGATATCGGAATAACTGTAATGCTTGATCATTAAAAGCATCTTCTGTATGGTCGTCATTTTTAATAAATTCAAGTACTCGTTTTACGATTTCTTGTGTCAATTTTCTAACCCTCTCTTTTGAATATTTCTAAGTTGGATAAGGCTGTTTTTACCAAGATAACTAAATTTTCTCCTGCTATTTTGAACAACAATAAGGGCACGAAGATATCAATTTATCATTTGCTGAATACAAAAAGAGCACTCTGCTGGTACGCAAAGTGCTCATAGTTTCCCTAATCACATTCCCTACGCTGGCATTATCCAACAGGTTATCACGGTCAGCAACAGAATAGTTGCAATCTCAGCCAGTTTCCACTAGCACCCGAAAAAATCAATTTACACGTAGTTTACTTAATTAAAGGAAAAAAAACAAGGGATTTACTTTACTAATTACATTGGTTTTGATTTATGTCCTAGACATATACTTTTTTCTATCCACTTAAATTCTTACTCTCTTCTTAATAAATAGATACATATGAGGTTTAGAATTCCTTTCAATAATACATTAGGATAAACAATAGAAACTACCTGAATCCACTCATTTTTTAAAAGAATAACTTAAATTTTCTTTTTCAATAATCTAGGTCTTTACTGAGATGAGATTCTTCCTAAAAAAATTTGAAAATAAATCTATTTCAATCTAATAATTTTTGTATAAAATTTAATCTCTCATTTGCATTACCCTCAGTTATGATATCAATTCCACTATCGATCCTTTTTTCAGTTTTGGCTCCATCAATTGCTTTCTTTGCCTGTTCTACACTTAGATATCCTATATCATAGGGATTCTGTGCTATAGTAGCATTCATCTTTCCTGCTTCAATGGATTCTACCATATCTGTTATACCATCCGTTCCAATGACAGGGATATTTACCTCTTTCTTCTCTAATGTTTTTAATACATCTAGAGCTAATCGATCGCTAGTAGTAACAATCCCTTGAATATCAGGATGTTTTTGTAAAATAGCACCAATTACTGGTTTCGGATTTCCAAATTGGTCATAACCTGACTGTTCTGTGACAATTTCTATTCCGATATCCTCTAACACTTTTTTCATGCCATTTTTTCGATCAATCATAGCTTGGTCATCTTGTCCTCCATAAATGATCGCTACCTGTTCCCCTGGATACACCATTGAACCTAACAACTTGCCTGCTGTTTTTCCTAATGCATAATGATCTGTTCCAATGTAGGATGTTTTATGCTCCCACTCAATATCCCTCGAAGCAAAAATGACAGGAATATTATTTTTCTTATACTCTTCCAAAACAGGGATGGTATCTGCTGGGACAGTTGGTGTTACAATTAGTGCATCTGGATGTTGTTTTAAGACCGTTTTTAACAAATTGGGCTGATTACTAATAGGATAGACAGAATCTGGTGCAAGAACTTCCCCCTCTATATCAAAATCGCGAAAACCTTCTTTGGCTCCTGACTCAATAATTTTCCAATACTCTGTATCTAATCTTTGTCCAACAAATATTACTTTTGGCTTATTATCTTCTTTAAGAAACCAAATTACTAAGCTTATAAAAACCAAAAGGAAAGCTGTAAAAACAAAAGGAATGATCCCTCTCTTTTTCAAAATTCCTACTCCTTCCAATGATTAGCTTACCGATTATTCGTCTTAATTTCTATGTAACCATTATTTTTAGAATGCAAGCTTGTTAATTTACACTCATTAATCATTGTTAAAAGAACGCTTACACAGTTTCTAAATCTGAACAGAGTTTAATAAAAATATAGCACAGAAAAATTGTAAATATTGAGGAATAGAAACAACGCTTACATTAAACGCACATATTATGTCCAATGCAGATAAAGTTGTAGTCGATATCTACCATAATACAGCTCAGAATTCATATTAACAACTAAGAAATTTGAACCAAATCTTACAAAACACCAGAAACAAAAAATGACTGAACTCCTTGATATAACAAGGAGTTCAGTCTGTAAGCAAGATGACCTGTAAGGGAATTGAAACCACGTCCCTTTTGATCCGTTGTAAAGAGCCGTACGTAAAATATCGAGGTACTTTTCAGCTAGCAATGATATCAAGTTCTTTTCCCTATATTTCCACGAAAGACTAAAGAACAGCCCATCTCATGCAGTTTTAGTAGCTTTATAGACAATTATTATATTAAAAAATCAAGGTTTATCTCTTTATAAAGAAATAGCCCCTGTTAGTAAAGCAACAATAATCATGACGACACATGTTCACACTGCCCACTTTAATATAAATTTTTGATGTTCCCCAAAATCTACCTTTGCCATTCCAACTAATAAATGTGTTGAAGCAATTAATGGACTCATTGCATGTATAGGCTGACCAAGGACAGAAGCTCGTGCAATTTCAACAGGATCTACTCCGTATGATACTGCAGTTTGAGCAATAATTGGTACGACTCCAAAATAATGATGACAAATAGGCCGAAATAAGAGGCTATCTTTGAACGATTCTCGTTTCGCAAGCTTCACCCATAACACCCAGGGGATGATCAAAAAGCATACTAATACCCACCATTCCCACGTAAAGAATTCATTTTCCAATCACCCTTTAAGATCAATTATATATATGATCTTCTAACAATCGGATTTCTTCCTTTTTTTGGAAAACCACCTCCTGAGAAGTTTCCTTTGTATAACGAAAAGAACTTTGCATAAAATGACAAAGTTCAATTTAGAGCTTATTGGTCAAGTGTTCTTTATGGTTTAAGAATAACTTTTATACAATTATCTGTTCTTGTATCGAAAACTTCATACCCATGCTTTGCTTGATCTAATGGAAGGACATGTGTAACAACATCCCCAATATCCACCTTGCCTTCCGATATGAGATTGTAAAGATAAGGCATATATGGAATAACAGGTGCCTGACCTGTCTTAATATCTACATTTCGTTGGAAGATGTCACCTAATGGAAAACCGTTATAACGTCCTCCGTAAGCACCGGTTACTTGAATGGTTCCAGCTTTGCGCACGGCTTGCGATGCAATAATAAGCCCACCCAATGCACCCCCATGAAGCTTCATTCCTGATGCAAGATATTCAAGCGGGGTCATTTTACCGCTCATCCCTGAACAATCGATGACAATGTCTGCTCCACCTTGTGTTATCTCCCTTAAATACTCCCCAACGTTTTCATGTTCTTCAAAATTTACTGTTTCTACTTTATTCGTTTTTTTGGCATGCTCTAAACGGTAATTAAGATAATCTACCGCAATCACTCGATTTGCACCTTTAAACCACGCAAATTTCTGTACAAGCAGCCCAACTGGACCACATCCTAACACTATAACAGTATCACCAGCTTTGACACCTGCATGATCAACACTCCAATAGGCTGTTGAGGCTGCGTCCGAAAGTAAAACTAATTTCTCATCTTTTACTTCACAATTCTCCGGGATTTTGAAAGGTGTAAAATTCCCATATGGAACACGCATATACTCAGCTTGTCCGCCGGCATATCCTCCAGTTGTTTCTGAATATCCGAAAAAACCACCCTGTTCTCCGTGAGGATTTGAATTATCACATTGGCTTGTTAAATCGTGATTACAATACCAGCATTGTCCGCAGCTTACATTAAAGGGAATGATAACCCTGTCCCCTTTTTTCAATTTCGTTACTTCAGGGCCTACTTCTTCGACAACACCCATTGGTTCATGGCCAATCACATAATCAGTCGGCATATTGGGAATCATTTGATGAATCAAATGCAAATCAGAGCCGCATATAGCTGAGGTTGTTATTTTTACGATAATATCATCACCATTTTTAATACTGGGATCTTTTACATCTTTTACCTGAACATTTTTACTTCCCTGGTATGTGACAGCTTTCATAGTCCTCTTACCTCCTTTATTTATTAGGGGTTGCAAACATCCCAAGTCTGTCCGTATCCTTAGGGAACAACTTCATTCCTGCAATCATTAATGCATTGTCAGCTGATTTCAGGTCTAATTCCACTTGCTTGCCTATATCATTTGGATACAGCCAGCCTTTGCTTATCATTAAATTTGATATCTCTGTATGCAAATCAATTGCTTGATCCATTTGACGATATAATACTTCTCTTAACTCAGGACTTGCTGTTTCAGTTAGCGCAATAGCATATGTATGAATACCGGTTTTGACTGAAAGAAGAAATTCCAGTGCAATGCCCGAATCGGCCATCTCCGGCATATGTTCAGCACCTTGGGGATCTAAATAATCCATTTCCATGTTTATTCACCTCATTTTATATAATTAGTTCTTGCTCCTTTATAAAACTCTTTAAGCTCATTAATCGCAGCAATTGATTGCTGAACATCTTTCTCCATCAATGCTTTCAAGTCATTATCGAAGCAAACTCCCTGCATGAGCTTTGATTTCAATAAACACACAGTTTTTAAATTTAAAATTTCATGGGTTTCCATGGTTTCATGAAAAGCCAAGCTTTCTTTTTCCATAAGGGCACCTCCTACATACGAAATAATTTCTCTATATTAAGAGTAAATTATGCAGGGAAAGAATCCGATTATGGAATATATTTCATGGAATAAGGACTCATGATGGACGCAAGATAAAAAAAGCTTTTTAATGATTGGAGAGAGAGTAATGGTCAAATACTTAGGACTTCATGAATCACTTGAAACACTCGAGTTATTAGCATTTAAAACGGTATGTTTAACAAAAGCTACAACAATGAGTAAATTAGTACAGGATGAAGAGCTTGGTACCATTCTTTCCAACGATATGGAATCAGGAGCACAAAATATTCAGCTTCTGCAAACCTTCATAACAAAAAGGGAGGAAAATAACTAATGACGAATATCTTGCAAAACTTGGCAGGTATGGGAGGATTAACAGATCAGGTGATCGCTTCGGATTTCTTAATTTCTTCAAAATCTGCTGTTAGAAATATTGCATTTGCTATCACAGAAACATCAACACCTGAACTAAGGGAAGCTCTACGTGAACAGCTAAGAGATGCTGTCGAAACACATGCAAAGATAAGTGACTATATGACTTCCAAAGGGTATTATCATCCATATCACTTAGGTGATCAAATAAATGTAAGGTTACAGGATGCACATACAGCATTAACCCTTAAAGAACAATAAAAGATTGGTTTTATAAACCTATCAAACCAAGAAAACTATTAATATAGCTCCATTCACAAAAAAGAAGAAAATGACCAAAACAACATTTCATGAATTACTTCAGCAATACCACCATGATCATTTGTAAAATCCCATATCATAGTTTTCTCCTTTACATAGTCTTTTTCAAGAAGGAAGTTACAGTTGATAAACAAAAATCCTAAAAAGCTTCAATTCCTTTCATCACAAGGAATTGAAGCTACATTTCAGATGACGCAACTACCCCCACAAGAAACTAATTGTCATAGTACCCCAATAGCTCTGATATTTTTTTTGCACTCGATTGTAGTTCCTTTTTTATTTCATCGTATTGATGTTTATCAGCATTTTTTGATTCACCAATAAGGGCAAGAGAAGAAACGACTTCCCCTGTATAGTCTCGAATTGGCACAGCAAAACTGACAAAACCGATTGCATACATATCCTTTGTGATGGCGTATTGATCGTATTGAATTTGTAAAATTTGTTGTTTCAATCGTTCTGGGTCAGTCATTGTGTACTTTGTGTACTTTTTTAAAGACTGTGTAAGGACATTGTCAATAATATCTTTATTTTTGTGTGCTAAAATGACGAGTCCTTCTGCTGTACAGTGTAAGTCGTTATATCGCCCACTTTTCGTGATTAATTTAACTGGTTGATCACCCATTTCACGCAGTAAATAGACGACATGATTGTGCTCCATAACACAAATATGTGCAGGTAAATGAAATCGATTCGCAAGTTTTGTGAGGATTGGTATTGCATCTGTGTAAATTTCTTTATTCAATTGGACAATACCGCCTAATGCTAAATTCGAAAAGCCAAGACGATAATGACTATTTGATTTATTTTGGACTAAAAACCCTTCTTGAACCAGTTCTTTCACGTAACGATGCACAGTGCTTTTAGACAATTTTAGTTTTTCTGCCATTTCGGATATTCCGAATTCGTATTGCCTTGGTGTAAAAAGCTTTAAAATACGCATGGCATTTTTCACTGAGGCAACAAAATATTTTTCATTTAATGAATGTTTCAATGTCAACATCCTTTTCATGGGATTGAACGTAATTTGTCATAGTTTTACTTGTGAAGAGCACGTTGGTAACAATTTGTTGTAAGTTTGGCAATATTCGCTGTTTTGGACCGGCGACATTAATTGCGGCAAATACCTGGTTATTTTTATTGTAAATGGGAGCGCCAATTGACACGATATTTTCAATTAATTCACCTTTACTTATTGAATAGCCTTGCTCTCGAATCGTCGCTAATTTTTGTTGTAATTGAGGTAAGCTTCCGAATGAATAGTTGGTTGCTTGGTCTAAGCCGCCTTCAAATAGTTTTTCAACCGTAGTAGGTTTTACAAAAGCTAAAATGGCTTGACCAGACGCTGTACAATGTGCAGGATTACGGCGGCCAATATGTGACAATAGTTGAACACGGTGGTGGCTATCTTCCTTTTTTAAATAAATGACGTCTGTGTTATCTAAAATGGCAATGTGTGAAGATTCCCCTGTTTGAGCTGTTAATTGTTTTAAGAAATAGGTTGTTTCCTTCAGGATGGCTAATTGATCGATAACAGTATTCGATAATGTGAGGACGGAAGATCCTAAACGATATGTATTAAAAAGGATATTTTGATAGATAAATCCTTCACTTTCTAACGTCTGAATCAAGCGGCAGGCTGTACTTTTCGAAACACCAACAAACTCTGAGATTTCGGATAAAGTTAATTCTGGATGGTCAATGGAGAAGCTCTTTAAAATGCGAAGGGCATTTGTTAATGAGCTTTTTGTTGTACGAGACATGATCGAATATCCCTCCTCATAATAACTAAATACTCTTATAAAATTCCACTTCATTTCTAAATAACCTTTGAAAAAAATTTCAATTTTCTTTTTTATGTTCCATATAGCAGAATGAAAGCCTTTTCATGAAAGTGACCACCCTTTATCATTCATTTATAAAGTTATTTTACTAACTTTCTCTAATTTCTTTAAATTCAAGGAAGGGGTGTATATTGGTGAAGCTTCAAGTCTACGAGTCACAAGTTAATCTGAAAACGTACCAAATGCAAAAGTTAAATGAACTATTAGTTTTTATTAAAGGCTTTAATGAGTTTTACAAAGAAAAACTTAAAAGTATTCATTTACCTATTCTTTCACTGAAGGATGTAAGTCGTCTTCCTTTTACAACAAAAAGTGAATTAGCTGAAGATCAAACATTGTACCCTCCATATGGTCGTAATCATTCTTATCCAGAAGGTAGCTATATCCGTTATCATCAAACATCAGGAACGACCGGGCGTCCTTTAAAGGTACTCGACACGACGGCAAGTTGGAATTGGTGGTCAGATTGTTGGGTGGAAGTTTTAAAATCTGCGGGTGTAACGAACAATGATCGTGCATATTTAGCGTTTTCGTTTGGACCGTTTATTGGATTTTGGGCAGCGCACGAAGCTGTTCAAAAACTCGGTAGCATAGCCATTCCAGGTGGCAGTATGTCGTCTGCGGAACGTTTAAACAGCATGCTTCAAAACAGAGCAACCGTTCTTTTATGTACACCAAGCTATGCCCTTCATTTAGCAGAAGTAGCCGAACAGATAGGGCTAAATATAAAAGACTCAACGATTGAAAAAATCATTGCAGCTGGAGAACCAGGAGGATCGGTCCCTTCAACACGTTCTCAAATTGAACGATTATGGGGAGCTAAACTATATGATCATGTTGGGATGACTGAAATGGGTGCGTATGGCTATTCTTGCCAAGAACAAAATGGATTGCATGTCAATGAAACTCAATTTATCGTTGAAGTTATTAACCCAGATTCGTTAGAACATGTGGGGCCTGGTGAACGCGGTGAGCTTGTGTTAACGAATCTTGGACGTTTCGGTTATCCGATGATTCGCTATCGTACTGGTGATGCTGTTGTATATAAACCGGAAGCTTGTGCCTGTGGAAATCCATTTTTACTTTTACCAGGCGGTATGCTAGGTCGCACAGATGATATGGTTGTTATACGTGGTGTGAATATTTACCCGTCATCTCTTGAAGCCATTATCCGCGAATTCGATTCAATTAAAGAGTTCAGAATTCTTTACTATACAGAACAGGAAATGAATCAAGTTAAAATTCAAATCGAAGGCCCAGATGCGGTAGTACCTCTTTTGGCGCAATTATTACGAAAACGGATAGGTCTACGAATTGATGTCGAGCGAGTGGAAGACAATTCCTTGGCACGCTTTACTATGAAGGCTCGCCGTGTTATAGACAAACGTACCGATGGAGTATCTGTTTAATAATGAGATTGTTTTGGAGTATAAAAATAAACTAGTAGTAAGGGAGAAAACAAAATGACAAACATACGTGAAGTTTTAGTTATCGGTGCAGGACCAGTTGGTATGACGGCTGCTCTTGCACTTCATAGTCAAGGTATTCATGCAACAATTATTGAAGCAGAACCAGAAGGTCGTGAGCGTGCAGGCAGTCGTGCGATTTATCTTCATAAAGAAACTTTGAAACTATTAGAGCTTATTTCCCCAGGCTTAGGTTTCGAACTAGCTGATATCGGGATTGTTTGGCCCGTTAAGAAAACATACTATCGTGGGGAACCAGTCTACAAACGTGTTTATGAGCCACCAGCACCAAAGACGATTCCAGCGTTCTCAAGCTTACATCAACACGAGATTGAAAAAGCGTTATTTAAAGCCTGTCAAGCTGCCAATGTAGAGTTTGTCTGGGGAGAACCAGTTAAAGATGTAGTCACTTCAAATGAAGGTGTTACCATTGAAACGGAAAATGATGTTTGGAAAGCAAAATATGTTGTCGCAGCAGATGGTGCACATTCTGCGGTTAGAAAGTCTGTAGGTATTAAATTCGAAGGGCCACGTACAAGTGATGCCTTTGTCGTAGTAGATGTAAAAGAAGACGAAGAAAATCCACTTCCAATTGAACGTACTTTCCATTATCAGCATCCAGATGCTGGAGGACGTAATGTGATGTATGTCCCATTTGCAGGGGGATGGCGAATTGATTTACAGTTATTTGAAGAAGATGATCGTGCATTCTACGGATCAGAAGAAGGTGTACGCGAATGGCTTCCAAAAGTGATGGATCCGAAGTATATCGAACGTATTTCATGGATATCAACCTATACATTCTATCAAGTCGTTGCAGAAAGCTACACTGATGAAAATCGCCGCATTATTTTAGCTGGTGAAGCTGCCCATTTATTCGCTCCGTTCGGCGCACGCGGATTAAACTCAGGTGTACCTGATGCAATAGTAGGTGTACAAGGGATTGCTTCTGCATTAAAATCCGAAACGAATGAAGAAGCACGTGGAGCCATTGAAGCAGTAGCGAATGAAAGGTTAAGCGCAGGTTTATATAATCGTGAATGTTCAAACTTGGCTCTGGAACATATTCAGGGTACAAATGAAGAGATTAAGCTAAAGCGAGAGATTAGTGCTTTCCTAGCACCACATATTCCAAAACTAGGAAAGTGGCTAGACGAAGGCCCATTCGGACCACGTTCAGGCCCGCCGGCATTATCGACGAAGTACTAATTGATACCGTTGCTGTTTGCGGGGGATAAGACTGAAAAGCAAATCTAGTAGACTAAGAAATGTGCTATATAAAGCGTTTAATATGGCAGCAAATATCCTGGGGCATTAATCTAATATTCATTTTACTCATTGCTCGTTGTAAACTTAACGATATTGTAAAACAGAAGCTCTAGTTCCCTTTGAATAAGGAACTAGAGCTTCTGTTTTATATATTTTTTTATTTGTTTATATTAAATTGATCTCCTACTCGACACAACAAATAGTACCTATCTTTCCGTAAAAGAAAATGGAACATCAAAGTTAGATATGGCAGTAATATATTTAGAATTGAAAGATAGAAATAATATGTTCCATTAAAAAAGCATCCTATTTGGATGCTTTTTTGGATATATATTAATCTTTGCCATTACACACACCTAGATAATTTCCCCTATAAAAATTCCTTCAAGGTAGCGGTCTGTATTGTCTTAAATGAAGATGAGATAAAAGTCTTAGAATGAATAAGCCCTTTATCCCTTATTTATTGAACTTATTATTTGAACGAAATTTTTAATAAGACTGCTTCTATAGTGGAAAAGTGTATCTACTTATAGTAGATACGCTACCCATTAGTTCATTTAGAAATGATGGGTATTAAACAATATTCATTATTTTTCGGAAGTATCACCATTATTATTGCTAGTTGTCTTTGTATCTTCGCGATTTTTAACACCTTTACTTTTGTAGGGTTTGGCACTCTTTGCTTTTTTTGCACTAGCTTGCCAACGATTCCAACCTTTCTTACCTGTTCCTCTGCCTGTTCCGCCTTTACCTTTAGCTTTACTCATAGAATCAACTCCATTATTCTTGTACGTCAAGGTACCTATCATTCGTTAGTCTTAACCATTTTACTTTGGTAAAAACCAAACATAATGAAATATAAGCATATAACAGTCAGATATTGTTTTAAACAATAAATAAATTTAAAAGTCGATTAAACACTATTTTTTTCTTCAATGTCGAACCTAACCCATTATTTTCATATAGAAAAAGCTTTACTTTTAGCACCCGTAAGTTCAAAAAGACTAAATCTTATTATTTACTCCATTTTAATGTATTTAAGAATATATTCACATCCTCGTACACCTTCTCACGTTCTTTATCTAACGTAATAATGTGACCAGATTGTTCATACCATTTTATTTGTTTATCTTCTGTATTTACAGTATTGTAAATAATTTGAGCACTCTCTTTGTATAAAGAATCATCTAAGCAGCCTTGTAAAACCAGAATGGGTGAGATAATTAAATCGAGTTTTTGCCTCGTATCAAAGATAATTTGTTGAAGTTTTTTTAAAGAAGGCATTGGTGTTTGTTCAAATTTTTTCAGTACATCAATAATTTGTTCCTCGTCCTTATCTTCAAACTTCATATACACCGTAGCATAATTTCGTACACGATTATATAAATCATCAATACTTTTCTCTTGCATTGGAGCACACATTGAAACAATGCCATTTACGGATAATTCCATCCCTACTCTTAAAGAGAAAATTCCTCCTAAAGAAACTCCTGCAACAGCAATTTCTTTGAATCCTTCAGCTTTAAGAAAATTGTAACCGCTTATTACATCTTGCCACCAATCCTCTGGACCAGTATGGATGAGTTCGTTAGGTTCCATTCCGTGCCCTTTGTATAAAGGCGCGTGACACGTATAACCATGTTGTTGTAGATACTTTCCTAACATTTTTACATCTCTCGTACTTCCAGTAAACCCGTGCAGTAAAAGAACAGCTTTATTTCCGCCTCTGTATGTAAAAGGCTTAGGTGCAACTACTTTCATGATCTTATTAACCCCTTTGTTTAATTGTAATTATTATTAATAAATCACTTAGGCTACTTTAGTAAATTTTTTCGAATGCTGTGCAATTTTTGAAACCAACGCCCAAAGTATAAAACCAATAATGAGAAAGCCAACATTCATGCTAATGACCCCTCCCCATCCGAATATTGACCAAAATACCCCTCCGAGTGTTCCTCCTACACTTGAGCCAGTATAGTAAAGAAATAAATATAAAGAAGAGGCTTGTGCTTTGTTTTGAGTTGCACGTTGTCCGACCCAGCTGCTTGCAATCGAATGACCTCCAAAGAATCCATAGGTAAACAAACCAAGTCCAAGTATTTTTATAAACAAACTAGAATTTATAGTCAAACAGACACCGATTAAAGCCATTAATAAGTTTATGAATAATATTTTTTGCTTCCCATGCCGTTCTATCAATTTTCCTGTCCCCACAGAGCTAAACATCCCAATGATCATAATTAAAAATATCCAACTTACATATGTTTGACTTAACGAATAAGGCTTTCCGAGTAATACGTAAGCAATATAATTGAACAACGCTACATTAGTCCCTAAAAGTAAAAATCCCATGACAAATAAACAAACTAGAGCTGGATCTTTCAGATGGTCAATTAATGATTTACCTAACTTTCCAATTTCTAATTGACGTGCTTTGAAATTTTGCGAAGGTGGTAAGCTATTCCAAAAGATCAGAGTGGCAGCTAAACTTATGATACCAATTCCCCCTATTGCTATGTGCCAACCAAAGTAGTCGCTCAACACACCTGAGAAAACTCTGCCAAAAACAGCACCAATTGAATTGCCACATATATATAAACCCATAGCCGTTCCAAGACTCTTGGGCTCTATTTCTTCTCCAAGATAAGCCATTGCAATAGAGGGCAGTCCTGCCAATAAAATTCCTTCAATTGTTCGTAATGCCAGCAGAAAATGAAAATTAGGACTGAATGCAGTGAGAATACAAAACACAGAAGTGGCGAGCATGGAAATGACCATGATAGACTTGCGTCCCCATACTTCTGACAAAGAACCAATAATCAGCATGCTAATGGCAAGCACTATTGTAGTTATTGAGAGGGACAAGCTTGCTGTAGTTGGATTAATGTTGAATTCTTTTGTGAATTTTGGCAATAAAGGCTGTACGCAATAAAGAATAGCAAATGTATTGAAACCAGCGGCAAAGAAAGCAAAACTGGTTTTGCGAAAGAGCGGCGTACCTTTTTGAATGTACCTCATAGTATGATCACCCTAAAATTTTTAAATTTTTTTCCAATTCTTTAACAAATCATGTTCTTTCAGAAACATCCTCTAGTGTTCTTGATTTTTATAGTACCACCGTTTTTGTATGATGTATAATTCATTATATTAATGTTTTTAATGTATATATGTAATAAGTAAATCAGATGAAAAGTGGTGTTATAGAATGGAATGGCAACAGTTTGAATATTTTCAAACACTAGCACGAATGCAACACGTGACACATGCTGCAGAAACTCTATCAATTTCCCAGTCAGCCCTTAGCCGTTCGATTGCCCGATTTGAGGATGAAATAGGAGTGCCTTTATTTGATCGTCAGGGACGTTCCATTAGATTAAATAAATATGGTCATATCTTTTTAAAGCATGTAGATAATATGATGAAGGAATTCGATGAAGGTAAACAAGAAATTAAAGATTTACTTGATCCAGATAAAGGAGAAGTGTCACTTGGGTTTCTGCACACTTTGAGTACAAGTCATATACCTGATTTACTCGCTTCTTTTCGTGCCCACTATCCAAAAATTAATTTTCGACTTGGACAAGGTCCCTCTCATAATCTTATTGATCAGCTGCAATTAGGAGTATTTGATCTTTGTCTAATTGCTCCAATGGAGAAAACATCTCCAATTGTATGGAGGCAGCTTTGGAACGAAGAACTTTTTGTTATTGTCCCAAAAGACCATAAATACGCTAATCGTAAAAATATTACGTTAGAAGAAATTGCCGATGAATCTTTTATTCATTTAAAAGAAGGGTTCTCTCTTCGTATCACCATTGAGCAAATATTTAAAAAAGTGGGAATTACACCTAAGATTACATTTGAAGGGGAGGAAGCAGACACCGTTGCAGGGCTTGTCGCTGCTGGGCTGGGAATTTCAATTCTGCCAAATTTAAAAGGGACAGACCAAAGTAAAATATCAAAAATACCTGTCAAAAGTCCACAGTGCCAACGTACAATTGGAATTGCATGGGTAGAGGGAAGATATTTATCACCTGCAACTGAAAAATTTAAACAATTTGTTTTGGACCATTCCTACGAATACGAATAGGAATGGTCATTCTTTTGAGATAAATTTTAATTAACAATATTTAAATTTTGTTTATGCTAACAATCCCCTTATAAAGCTAAGCACTCTTTAGTTGAAAAAGAAGGATTGTTGCTCTTTTTATAATAAGCTATTTGATTATCACAAAAAGATAGTAACCGCAGAGTAAATCAATAACAAGCACATAATGAACCGAAATGACTTGTCATGTTTGGTGAAAATTATTTTGAATAACGAGCCAAACCCTGACCACAGAAGCAATGCTAACCAGCCTAGAAAGATGGCTAAAGATAAGTAGAAAACAATGGATTTAATAGAATGATTGAACGGCAGAATAAAAGCACTCATCACTGTTAAAAAGAACAAAATGCTTTTGACATTTATCAATTGAAAGATAAAACCTGATATAAAGGAAGATTTCACATCACTAAAATTCTCTTTGGAACTTTTTGATAGACCCACCTGCCAAGCCAAATAGAGTAGATATATCATACCGGCAATTTTAAAATATGGCTCTATAATAGGAACTAAATTGTATAAACCAGTAGTAAATACTCCACGAATAATTCCAAGTGCCGCAAACCCTGTCAAGATACCAATCATGAACCTCCATGACCCTAAAAGCCAAATCTCCTCGCTTCATTCATCATTAGGATGTTACTTGGACCCGGTGTAATTGATGTAAAAATCACATACGAAAGAAATGCTATTAAACTCATAGACTCACCTTCATTTACTAATTTACGATAGAACAGCTTTTATTGTATGATGTTCATTGCTATAAATAAAATTGAAATTTAAAAATTCATTATCATTTTTTCCGATACATCATACAACTTAAGGAGAAACGATATGGAAATTAGACACCTTATAACAATTCAGGCTATTGTAGAAATAGGAAGTTATACAGGGGCTGCTGCGAAGTTAGGTTATACTCAATCTACTCTGACCTCTCATATACAAGCACTTGAACGTGAGATCGGCGGGGAGCTTTTTACTTATGTAAATAGAAATTTGCAACTTACTCATTTAGGTAGGGAATTAATCCCTTTATCGGAGGATTTACTTTCTACTCACGAACAGATTAAGAACATGCGAAACACCCAAGAGGTTAAGGGTGTACTAAAAGTGGCTGCACCAGAGTCTTTAACAATCTCTAGGTTAGGTCCAATCATAAGGGAATATTCCTTAAAATATCCGAATGTCAAATTAATATTAACTAACGGTACATGCGGGCAAAACCAAATCGACTTAATAAGTGGACGGGTAGATGTAGCATTCATGGTCTATCCAGAAATAAATCCTGAAAAATGCATTCATTATTCTTTAATTGAGGAAAAAATCGTTCTTGTAAATGGAAATAGCGGTCCAGAACATTTTGACGAATATAAAAAAAATAACACCAACCATTTTTTCATCACAAACGAAGAAGGCTGTAGTTATCGATCAATGTTCGAAAGATATCTTTTAAAGCATGGCATACACAATTTTCAAACAATGGAACTATGGAGCATAGAAGCAATCAAACAGATTGTAATGAGTGGACTTGGATTTTCTGCCTTGCCTTACATGACAGTTAAAGAAGATATTGAGAATGGGAATCTAAAAATCTTAACTCATTCTGAAAAATTCGAACCAATTTATTCTCATATGCTGATAAAAAAGAAAAAATGGTTAACTCCAGCGTTAGAGGCTTTAGTGGAACTTGTTATAAATTCCATTAGTAAAACTGTTAAAGAAATACCTGCTCAAAATCAAGAAATAGAATTAGTTAATCAAAGCTAAAAAAAACAATAAAAAGAAAAGCTGAATTTCACTAGAGAAAATGGCTTTTCTTTTTGTATGTTTTATTATAAATAAAAAGTGGAAAATGTATACGTTGCTAGTGATACCATGGCTCATTTTTAAGAATAATAGGGACTACTCTCCCCCTCAGTTTATTCAACTCTGTTTACAATTATATCCAAATGGATAATCATTTAACTTTTCCTTAATAAAAATGATCCCATCTACCATTATCTTCAACAAACGGCGTCAGATTGTTGAAGATCCTTTATAATGTAAAGTACCTCGTTTGAATCAACTGGTCTAACCGTTCATCAATATTTCAATAAAGTAAAATTGTTGTGCAGCTCCCTTTCATTAATTGATATCCTGATTGCCAAGTCTTTCGTTCGTAAAACAAAATCTCTGACACCTATAAATTCAGATTCAGCAATCAAATAGAATTGTGTTCCCTTTTTTATCCCTTTAAAATTATTCTTTAGCTTATATATCTTCATTATCTTACCTAGCTACTCCCTATTAAATCGATTGATTGAAAACTGAGAAATATCTATGTCATTCCTACCTGAAATAATCAAGTTACTTAAGGCTTGTCCAACTGCACTACTAAATTTGAACCCATGTCCTGAGAATCCTGCTGCAATAGCAACGTTTGAATACTTAGGATGTAGATCTATAATGAATTTCTCATCAGGGGTAAGGGTATACATACAGGTTTTACCATACTTCAATTGCCCAATATCTGGGATATATTGATTTAAAAATTGCACCAAATCACCAAATCCTCTGCTATTTCACCAAATCCTCTTATTGCTTCATCTGGATTTATTTGATCTCCACCATCATGGCGACCTACCTTCAAACCGGAACCATCAATACTCGGAAAACCGTAATAAAGTCCTTGAGGTGTCTCAAATGCAAAGGCAGGAAAACGGCTATGATTATAGATCGTTTCATGAGTATGAAACCAAGCAAATGTCTTTCTCACTGGTGTAAGAGGAATATCCAAGTCCAACATTGAAAGTAGACTCCCTGCCCACGCTCCTGCAGAAACAACCAACGCATCCGAGTAAAAGGTCTTTTCGTCTGTCTTGATTGTTACTTTATCATTTAGAATAGAAATTTCCCTTACCCTATTATTTGATAGGATAGTAGCACCATTCAATTCAGCAAGTTCTTGGTATACTTTAATACTTTCCTCACATTTCAGTACTCCAGACGTAGGTTCAAAGCACCCCATAAAATGGTTAGGTAAAGTGATCCCAGACCACCTTTTACGAATTTCCTCTGAATCAATAACATCTAGTGGCAGCGAATACTTTTTAGCACTAGAGATAATATTTTTAATAAAATCGGATTCTTCATTACCAACACTAAGGACTCCCGTTTGAATAAATAATTGTTTTCCGCTAGCTCTTTCTAAGTCATTCCATAATTCTTGTGCTTTAAGAATGAATGGAACATATTCCTCTCCCTCAGCATAAGCATATCGAATTATTCTCGTTTCACCGTGATGACTCCCTTTGTTATGTGGTGGGTTATAGGAGTCTAATAATAAAGTTTTTTTTCCACTCTTGGACAAATAATAACCTGCTGCCATTCCCATTGAACCTGCACCAATAATGATTACATCATATTTCATACCAGTTAACCTCCAAAACTAATCCCAGCTACTCAATTTTTTATTAAATTATAATTGATATTCTATCTTGCATGAATCATTTTTTTAATAAATTTAGTCTACGTACATACCTCTACAACCTTCATATGAAACAATTAAGGAAACAGACTAGCAGGATAAAAGACCGAAAAGAGGTTTTCTAAAAAATCTTCGGTATTTTTATGTAGTTTTTAATCCCCTATAAGAATAAGATTTTGCCTGTTAATCCATGCTAATAAAAACAGTATTCATCTTTATCGATTAGAAAAAATGAGAATGGGGTACTCACTTATGACGGGAATTCTACTAGCCATCCTCGCAGCTGTTTCATGGGGCAGCATTGTATTTGTCAGTAACAAGCTTGGCGGTGACGAAGACAGTCAAACACTTGGAACAACAGTCGGTGCCTTGGTATTTGCCATTGCAGTGTATATTTATAGGATGCCTGAATTATCAACTGTCACTTGGGCAGTAGGTTTTATATCAGGTTTGTTTTGGTGTATTGGACAAAAAAATCAGTTTGGAGCTGTTCGCTATTTAGGCGTTGCCAAAACAGCACCGATGTCGACAGGCTTGCAGCTGATTGGAACAACTTTTTTCGGCGTTTTTATTTTTAAGGAATGGCAAACTACCTCAAGTATTGTGATAGGACTTGCTGGACTTGCTTGTATTATTACCGGTGCCTTGCTTACCTCACTCAATCAGGGTGATGACAAAGGACAGGAAAAAAGTCGAAAAAAAGGATTACTCATCTTGCTCATTTCTACTGTAGGCTATGTCACATATGTCGTATTAATTCGCAGGTTTAATATTGATGGCTGGGCAGCAATACTACCCCAAGCAATTGGGATGGTTACAGGTGCATTCTTTATTACGATGCGGGATAAACCATACAACAAGTATGCTATTCGTAATATTTTGACAGGCCTTATATGGAGTACAGGAAACCTTGGACTTTTACTTGCATTGCCTAAAATCGGTGTGGCAACAAGCTTTTCTCTCTCGCAAACTGGCATTGTCATCTCAACCATCGGCGGTCTCTTCTTTTTAAACGAGCGTAAAAGCAAAAAACAGGTATGGATTGTACTCTTGGGATGTTTGTTTATTATCATAGGCGGAGTCTTGTTAGGCCTTACAAAAAGATAAAGGAGTGTTCGGGATGTATCCAAGTCTTGATGGGAAAGTCGTCGTAATTACAGGTGGTGCAACAGGCATTGGAAGGGCAATGGCTGAGAGATTCGGTGCTGAAAAAGCGAAGGTTGTCATTAACTATTTCAAAGAGGAGCCAGAACTCAATGCCATTTTAAAGACCATTGAAGAATCTGGTGGGAGTGCAAGCGCGATCCAAGGAGATGTCACTCAGGAAGAGGATATTAAAAGGATGATTCATCATGCTGTAAAGACGTTCGGTTCATTGGACATTATGGTTAATAATGCCGGTATTGAAAATGAAGTCCCTTCTGAAGATCTTTCACTCACTGATTGGAATAAGGTCATTTCTACAAATCTGACAGGCCAATTTTTAGGGTGTCGAGAGGCGATTGGTTACATGCTTGATCATGATATAAAAGGCTCTATTATTAATATGTCGTCTGTTCATCAGGAAATTCCATGGCCTCATTTTGTCCATTATGCAGCAAGTAAAGGCGGAGTTAAGCTGATGACTGAAACTCTTGCACTTGAATTTGCTCCACATGGAATTCGGGTAAATTGCATTGCTCCCGGTGCAATCGATACTCCGATCAATAAGGAAAAGTTTGATGATCCTGAATTGAAGAAAGGTGTAGTCGAACTTATTCCAATGGGGTATATCGGTAAGCCTGAAGAAATTGCAGCATGTGCAGTATGGCTTGCTTCAAGTGAAGCCAGCTACGTCACCGGTCTGACCCTCTTTGCTGATGGTGGAATGACCCAATATCCCGGGTTTCAGGCAGGAAAGGGTTAGGAGTTCTAAATGATAAATGATGGTGTTCGTCAGTTGAAAAAAGATGATAGTCCGAATGCAGGACTTAATTTAGGTGGTTTTGTTGATTTAAAATAAAGTTTAAAAACACCTTATAAACCAGTATTTTACCGATAAAAAAAGAATCCATTATGAAAAAAGTTTAATCAAAATGGATTCTTATCTATAAAATTTAAGTTTCGGTTTTATAAAAAAGTTTGATCATAATCGCGCCCTGTAATTGAGGATTAGACAACAATAAGTGAACAATGATGTATAATAATTTCTGAGGCGATTAGGATTTCGGCTGCCACTTTATATCAATCACTGTGAGAAGAGCAAACCCATTAACGATTTGCTCCAAAGATTACAGACATGCATTTGATTTAGCTAAATGTATAAATTCGTATTTTCCAATCAAGGGAGAATTTTAGATTATCGAATTTGATACTGATTTTATACACCTAGGGCTTCTGTTTTCATCAATTCATCAATATTAGCTAGCGCTTGTTCTGCATCATCGCCTTGAGCAATTACTTTAATTGTTTCTCCCTGTGGGATTCCTAGCGACATGACACCCAAAATTGATTTTAAGTCTACCTGTTTTCCTTTATACTCAAGGCTCACCTTTGAAGAAAATGGCGTAACCTTATTAACTAATAAGGTCGCAGGTCTTGCATGAATTCCAGAATCGCTAATTATTGTATATATTTTTTCAACCATTTTTATTCCTCCATCTTTAAAAAACTCTTTTATTTTATAAGTAAAAAACTTCGATCATTCTATTACTTTGTCAGGACATTCTTTTCAATGAATCGCTTAAAGTCCTAAGATTTTTGCGCCCAAGGTTAATCTTTGCTAGTTCCAGAAATGTACATTTTCATGTACCCCAGTCTTATATCTTCCAACAATCTAGAATAATTCACTTTTGTATAATCTGACACATCTACTTCATATAAAGTTCCTAATTCAAACGTGTCATATCCTCTTGTTGTACATCTTTTTATAAATTCCTCATAGTTCAATAAATTATCTGCATTTCTTCTATCTGCTAACTGATCCCCTTTTTTGTAGGAAGTTACGATATGACTCAAATGCCTTGTCGGATCCAAATCTCGCTTTTTTTGGCGTTCAAACAAAACATCTAAATCTGCAATTAACCGAATCGTAACAACCTCATAACCATATCTTTCTACTAATTGCTGAATATGAGGCTTTTGTTTTTGACTAAAAGGATAATCAGACATAATATTGCTGCCTGCTTGCATTTGCTGTTCCATTATTTCATAGTACTTCGCCCATGCTATCTTTTCTATCTTCTGCTTTTCTTCTAAATTACGATAACCATACATATCACAATAATATTCTTTCAAGTCATCCTGAGAAAGATTATAAAATGACCCTAATTTACTATTGATGATATGACTCAAGTAGGTTTTACCTGTTCCTGGTAAACCTGCTAATAAGATTAAGACTTTATCCATCTTACCACCTCATAATCTAACGAATAAAGAAAGAGTACAAGGAATTCCTAGTACTCTCTTTATTCGCCACATCTTCTCCAATCCTTATGAAAAAGATTAATGAACTTTTTTTATCATTATTTTACTTGAAGGGTACGGTCTTCTTTATTCATGAAGATTCCAATTTTATGTTTGACAATTTCTTTTACTGCCTGATTACATGGAATAATATTATGTCGTAATGATTTCGTTACTTTTGTTTCACCGAATGTTTCTTTCGCTGTTTTCGTCCATGCTACTAGCAACTCAGTACCTACATTAAATTTACGAATCCCGTTATTAATTAATTCATGGATATCCATTTCATTAACACCTGTACCCCCATGAATAACTAAAGGTACATCTACTACAGCGTTGATTTCTTTTAATAATGGTAGATTTACTTCTGTTTTAGATTTATATTGACCATGATTCGTACCAATTGCAATGGCTAAAGCATCTACTCCTGTTGCTTTAACAAACTCTTCTGCATCTTTTGGGTCAGTATAAACCTTATCATCCTCATCTACATGAATCCCTTCTTCAGTACCGCCTATAGTCCCTAGTTCGCCCTCTACTGAAACACCATATTTGTGTGCATATTCTACTACTGCTCTTGTTTTCATAATGTTCTCTTTGAACGGTAAATGAGAACCATCAAACATCACTGATGTATATCCTTTATTGATTGCCTCTTTAATATCATCAAAATCCCTTGCATGGTCTAAATGCAATACCACATCTACCATTTCATTTGTGGCCATCGTTTTACATACAGCAACAATATTTTCATGACCAATGTATTTCGCAGTATCTATACTTGTTTGAATAATAATTGGTGCTCCTTGCTCTTTTGCTGCACGGATCATATCAGGTAACATCTCTAAATTATGTGCATTAAATGAACCAACAGTATAATTCAATTCTTCAGCCCTAAGTGTTACTTCTTTTAATGTTGTATACATAGTCAATTACTCTCCCTTTATACTAATCTTTTATTTTCTTCCTTATCGAACACCACGCGTAACCTCTTTAGAAACTTGCATCATTTGATCCATTTTCTTTAGATAGATCTGTAATAATTCTTCATTATTTACTTTTGCTGCTTCTGCACGCTTCTTGTTATAAAGTTTTAATAAAGTTTTGTAACCATCACCTAATGACTTTTTAGCCTGAATACTCTTTTCTAACGAATCAATAGCATGATCTTCATCCCCAAGTTCATTAAATGCTAAGCCAATCTCCTCATAAATTTTTGCTCGTTCTTCTCCAACTGCTTGATTTACTTCTTCTTTTTTAATGGAGATGGTACGTAATAACTCATCTTTTCGTTCAATTGTTAACACTGCCTCTTCGGTTGTTTCTTTTTTCGGTTCTTTAGTTTTTTTCTTTCCAAATCCAAACATTACTTGAACCTCCTTTTCTCTTCCCACATTCTAGAAAGCTTTTAAAAGTGGACCAATGAGCCATGCATATAGTAATGCAGCTGTTACTGTATCAACATCTGTAGCTGTTGCATTGACAAATCCCATAGAATTGAAAGTCGTTACTAACAGTGCTGGTAATAATGTAATGAAGAAACCATGTACAATACCACCAATAATTGCACCGCGAATACCACCTGTTAAGTTACCGAAGATACCGGCAGTACCACCCGCGAAGAAAGCTGTCAGCATACCTGGTAAGATCATGGCCAACCCAAAGACTGGCAATACAAACATGGCAATAATTGAACCTATAGTAGTTGTGATAAACCCTACAATCACTGCATTAGGGCTAAATGGAAATAGGACCGGGCAATCTAATGCAGGCTTTGCATTTGGAACCAACCGCATGGCAATCCCTCTAAATGCCGGTACAATTTCACCTAGTAATAAACGAACCCCTGCTAGTAATACATACACTCCAACTACGAATTGGATAGATTGTAAGAAAGCAAACATTAAATAGTTGGTATTTCCTGATAATGTAGAACCGAACTCTTCACCTGCAAACGCTGCTGTAATAATATAAAGAGGAGTCATTACCACCATCAAAGATAGATAGGTATCTTGTAAGAATTCAAATTGAGCTGGTAATTTCAAATCTTCAACAGATTTTTTCTTTTCGCCTTTTCCCCCAACTAGTTTCGCTACACCTGCTTCAAACACATACCCAACCGTACAAAAGTGACCTAAAGCAATATCATCCATACCAGTAATCTTACGAACAAATGGTTGTGCAATCGCAGGCATTGCTACCGCAAAGACACCCCCAATGAAACCGCCTACTAAAATCAGTGCAATACCACGTAAACCTGCAAAGTAACCAAATACTGTTGTCATAGTAGCCATCCAAAGAATTGCCTGACCAGTTAAAAAGATGTATTTCCATTTAGTGAAACGTGCAATGATAATATTAAAAACAAAGATAGCTAAGAAAGTTAGTGCGATATCACGACCCAAGCCTAACTCATTCATTGCTTGGCCGTTAATAGCTTCAATCGAAGGAATAATCCCTTGCATATGGAAGCCTTCTGTAAATATTTGACCAAAATAGATTAAACTACCAACAATAATACTTGAACCGGCTGCCAATACCATAAACCCTAACATCGTCTTTAACGAACCAGAAATAACTTGCCCTGTTGATTTCTTTTGCAAAATTAACCCCAACATAGCAATCAATGCGATTGTGACTGATGCCTGTGTCAAAATATTCTCGATAATAAAGTTTATTACACCCATTTTTTACCCCCATCTCTAGGTATCTTTATTTATATTTAAGCTAAAACGCCTTTTTCCCTTAATACCGGGGTGATTTTTTCTTCAATCTCTGGTTTAGATACAATATTTCTCAAATAAACAATTGTCGTTTGTTTTGGATCAACTGAAAATTTCTCAAATTGGGATTTGAAATTCTGTGCCGTTATAATAATATCGGGTTTTACTGAAACAGCAGATGAGATATCACTATGATCTAGCTTGGCATTGACACCTAACTTGCTTAGTACATCCTCTGCCGCCATTTGACAAGCAAAACTGCTTCCTAAACCTGCTCCACATACAAATAAGATATTTACTTTTTTCATTTCACTCTCTCCTCTTTCACTTTTTGGATTAATATTATTTGTTGCTAGTTAAAATCATTGTTTTATATAAACAATCTTCATCAATTGTAGTAACCACAGCTTTTCTTACTCCATTACTTCACTTCCATATAACACCTGTTTAAATATGTTTACATCTTGTGCTTTAATTAACTGGTCTAATTTCTCTTCATCATTAATTAGCTCAATCAAATTTTTCATCACATTTAGATGTGAATAAGAATCCACTGCGGCTAGACAAAAAACAATTTTCACCGGATCATTATCCGGATTTCCGAAATTCACCGGTTCCTTTAACGTCATGACACTAATACCTAATTTATTTACTCCATCTTCCGGCCTTGCGTGTGCTAACGCTAAATGCTTCCCTACTACTATATAAGGCCCATACTCTTCAACAGATTTAATCATGGCGTTTATATAGCGCTCTTCAATGACCTCTTCTGTTAACAATACCTGGGCAGATTTCGTAATCGCCTCTTTCCAATCTTTACATTCTTGCTTTAGTAGAATGTTGGAATCCCTCAAAATATCCTGCAACATCGGCTGTATCTCCCTTGTATTAATTTTTAATTGATGTTCTTTAAAAGTAGCTTCTACTTTTTGATAGCTTTCCTGTGTTACCTTACCGCCGCTTTCTACAATTAACATCAGAATATCCTGCATCAGCTTTGTGGCATCTAACTGATTGGATACGATTCTTCTCTTATTCTTATTTTTGAGTAAAAAATCTTTAATTTCCTTCTTATCACTTTCTCTTAAAATCGGATTAAGCAATAATACAGGTTTTCTTGGATAATCAATTGATATGGTCGTAAAAACTACATCAACATCCAGCTTGTCAATAAAGGCTAATTCATACGAACTCAATACTGCTACAATCTCGATATTGAATTGCTCTTTCAAATTCGCAGCCAAAAGCTTTCCAGTTGAAATCCCATGATTACAAAGCACAACCGCTTGATAAACATATTGTTCTTTCTGCTTTATCTGGCTGGCAGAAGTTGAAAAATAAACGGTCAAAAACCCGATCTCATCTTCTGATAATGGTTTTTTGATGTAGTCCTCTATTTGCTTACTAAAGCAAGTGACTGCTTGATAAATCTCGGCATAGGACTCCTTAATCGTGTCTTTCAACGGATTAAATACCTGTAAATCGTTCTTCGCCCTGCTTAATAACCCTGTGATATGCCTATATAAACCTTCATACAAATCTTCTTCTCTCTGAGAAAAAGGGATCCCGGTTACTTTTTCTACATGCTCAATTAATTGAATAGCTAATAATTGGGCGGTAACCCAATCGAATGAATTATTCATATCTTTTGGATTAAACGATTCGATTGTAAAGGTCGTATATTTGATTTCATTTAATGATGGATATAAACCAAACTCTATACAGATGGAATCGACAAAATTTCTGACAGGATCTTCTTTTATCTCTGCTCTAACTTTAGCTAATTCCCTAAGGGTATTTCCTTCTTGTAACCGCCTTACCCATATACCTAAAAATAGAATGCTTTGATTTCGATATACATGATTTATCTCTACTCTGGATTTTTCAAAGACGTCATCATAATGTTCTCCAATGACCCTCAAAGCTCTTGTATCCAAATAATCAAGGACAAATTGTTCTGCAACAGTGTTCACTGTATCTACATCTCGGTATCCTAATAGATTAGCAATATCTGTCATACTATTTATCATGTCGTACAACATAGTACGTATTGATCGTTCATCGCCTTTAAATACAATACCTTGCTTCGTTAAACTCACTACAGAAATACCATATTCCTTTAAAAACTGACGAAGTTTTCTCATATCCTCATCTAATGTACTTTTCGATACCTGCAGTTTTTCTTCCATTTCAAAAAGCAATGTCGTTTTTGTGGTATCGGCAATATCTAAAAGTAAGGCAAGAAAACGTTCATTGGGCCGATAATAATCTGATTCTCTGTCATCACCAATTTTGGTCAGGAGCTTTTCGCGATCCACATCAGAGAGGTCTAACTTCAACCCCTTTCCTCTTGTCGTCGTTATGGATGGATAACTATTTTCTGCTAGATATTTATTAATCAGGACCAATTCGTTTCGAAAAGTACGCTCACTAATATTGAACTCTTTACTTAAAACCTCACAAGTCAAAAAGGTATTTACTGTCAAAAACCTGGTAAGTACTCGTTGAGTTCGTTCTTTCATGATAGTAACCCCTTTCATAGTTTGATTATAAATCGGAATATTCAAATAGTTTAGTACATCTTATTGCAACTTCAATTTGCAAAAATGTAAGCGTTAACACTTTTTAAAACAATCTATGAATCAAATATCCATAAAAAAAGACGTATCTCTTATAGAAATCATTCTATTGTTTATCAATAAAATGACAAAAAACCTACAACTCCAAAATGGATGTAGGTCAGCAATTATATTTAAAAATTTTTCTTCATGATACCTAACTAAACAGCTTAATAAAGGTTTATAACAACAAAAAGCGACCCCGTTAATTCTAATGAATAACAAGGTCGCTTAGCCTATTTTCACACTTATTACGATCTTCATCCTTTCAGTCTCCTTTAATGGTAGTCTATTGTTTTACCATTTTATCTCCCGACTGATTAGGAACAGTATCATTATTAAATTGATGAACCAAATATGTAAGGTAAGAATTTAATTCAAATCGCTCTTTATTAACAAAATCAGTCAATGTTAATTTGTTTTCTCTCATTATTTTACCTCCTGTATTTATTTCCTTATCTTTATCATTCCCAATCTATCATTCTTTTATTCATATAAACTTCATTATGGAACATAGGAAAGCTCCTAAAACTTCTAAAACCTCGTTCCCAGTATCGGCCCCACCTACGCCAAATACCATGACGGCCACGCGTGCCATCCAACCCAATATCATTATAATTGAAAACGCTTTCAGATTCAAATGTTAATAGAAATCAAATTTCGACATTATAAATCCCTTTCTGAGTAATCTTTAACTTTCTAGCCTTTTTTGAACAAGGTTTGCTAAATGATCAGAAAAAGTATGCCTGAATGTATGGACTAAGATAAAAACTACTCTTCTTTATAGCAAATCGACCAAAACAACTCCTTTTCATGAGTTGTTTTATTTTTTAATACCAGATTGCTCATATAAACAATTGAATTCATTACTTGAAGAAACTCAAAAGACAGTCAACAACTGATCATCTCTTAACTTATACATTAATTTTATAATTCAGTGCTAACTCATCCCCAAGTCCCTTTTTCCCCAGTTCTGCTTTGGTGTCTCTTAAATTGTAATCTCAACATCTTAAGGGGATATACTCAATTCACTAATAACTTTAGTAATTGTTTTTTAACTTCTACGTTCGACCTTCAAACATTTGAAAAAGAAGCGTGTTCAGAAAAGGACGACTTTCTGTACAGGTTGATACTAGGTGAAATTTTCTTTCATCATCACTTATGACCTTTACCTAGATTATCTGTTTTTCTATTTTATTAATTGAGGGAGTGATCGTTTTTCTGTTATGATTTTATTTATAAAGTCATAATATAACTTTTTCACTATAACCCACTCAAGAACATTCGGTTATATAGTTACATAAAATTAGAAACTTGTCGGAATGAGTGATGATAGAATGAATAATCAAAAAACACCTCAAACACCTGATACTAATGTTAAAAGATTAGATCAGTCTGAACTTTCACTAGCTGTTCGTTCATTTTTGTCAACTTTAGATGTAAATGGAGAAACACGATTGCCACAACGTGCTTATCTAGCTGTTCGACATGCCATTCGGCATCTTCAATTACCTCCTGGACAGACTGTGCTGGAAAGGGAAATGGCAGAAATCCTCGGCATGAGCAGGACACCTGTACGTGAATCACTTGTCCGTTTGGAAACGGAAGGATGGGTGCGGCTCATACCGCGTCGTGGTTTTATTGTTGCACCACTTGTAGCAGATGATCTTCAACAAATTTATGAAGTAGTGGAAGCTCTGGATGGTGTTGCAGGCAGACTTGCTACTGGCCGTGCTACTCAAGAAGAGTTAAATCAACTTGAGCATCTGATTGAAGAACAAGAAAAGGCACTAGAACGAAACGATCTACTTGCATGGACGGACCTTGATGATCAATTTCATAATTTCATTGTTGATTTGGCACAAAATCCACGCCTTAGAGGGATTGTGGATAGTCAGTCTGACCAACTCTATCGCGCACGGTTATATACAATCGGGCTTCGACCAAAGCCAACACGTTCAGTGATTGAACATAAGGCAATTTTATCAGTCATGCGAGCCGGTGAGCCTGATGCTGTACGAACTATGTTGCAGTCTCATCGTTATAGAGCGCGCAACGAAATTCTAGAGGCTCTTCGATCTATGCCTCCATTACCGGAAGAGAAACGATAAATAAGGAGACTTTTTCATGATTAAAGAATTTATCATTATTAATAAAGAAAGGCTGTAGTAGATTTCACAGAAATCTACTACAGCCTTTCTTAGTTAAACGGTTGTGCCAGTTATATTTTTACCATCCATTAATTTTCAGGATAGTATTTTCTATTTTACATAGTTACAAAGCTTACCAATTTGCTCTACTTCAACAGCTACAATATCTCCCGACTTCATTGGACAACTTCCAGAAGGCGAACCAGTAGCCAATACATCACCCGGCTCTAGTGTCATAACCTGTGAAATCCAACTGATAAGGTAAGGAATGGAAAGTGACATCTGATTCGTATTACCCTCTTGTACGACTTTTCCGTTTAATGTTGTAACGATTCGTAAATTAGTTGGATCTATTCCTTTTACAATACACGGACCCAAGGGGCCAAAGGTATCAAAACCTTTGCCGCGCGTAAACTGGGGATCCTTTTTAGTAAGATCTCTTGCAGTCACATCATTAAATATCGTACAGCCAAAAATATAATCCAATGCCTCTTCTTCTTTTATATTTTTGCCGCGTTTACCAATAACGAGTGCCACTTCCCCCTCCATTTCCACCTGCTTGGTTAAATCACTTGAGGGAAGAATGATTTCCCCCTGATCGGGAATCACCGAAGATGCCGGTTTTAAAAACAAAAACGGTTCTTTGAGATTGGCCTGCCCCCCCGTTTCTTTTGCGTGTCCAGCATAGGTCCAGCCAAAATTAACTATTTTTGATGGTACTACAGGCTCCAGAATCTTCACATCATGATATTTAACTCTTGATCCATCAAATTTCAGTTCATTGTTTGTAATTTCGATAAAATTACTAGACAATTGTAAAATTTCATCATCTTCAACAATACCGTAATATACTTTACCGTTCTGTAGTTGATAGCGAACTATTATTTGTGTTTTTTGTAGGACGTGCATGACCACAACAACTCCATAACTTACTTGATGAATCTTACCTGCTCACTAATTAACTTATATTGTTCTTCCTTCTTTTTATTGAACTCCACCTTATTTTCTTCAAAGATGTTATTTCCTTCTGCATCAATGGAAACAATAAGAGGACCGAACTCATTCACTTCACATACCCAAAGAGATTCAGGCATTCCGAGGTCTTTCCAGTGTACTTCTTTGATTTGTTCAACACTTGTTGCAGCATAAACAGCATTTCCGGCTGGAAAGACGAGATGCAGTGCCTTATGAGTTCTGCATCCTTCTTCGGTGTTCTTTCCCATTCCACCTTTTCCAACAATGAGTTTAACACCTGTTTCTTCGATAAATTCCTTTTCAAACTTTTCCATTCTCATACTAGTTGTCGGACCGATAGAAACAATCTCATACTCTTCATTGCCAAGGTCTCTAACAATGGGACCTGCGTGGAAAATAGCTTTTCCCTTAAGGTCTACAGGCAATGGGATTTTTTCTTCAATAAGTCTTCTGTGAGCAACATCCCTGCAAGTAACCAGTGTACCAGTTAGGTAGATAATGTCCCCAATTCGTATATCCTTAAGATCTTCATCTTTTATAGGTGTTGTTAATACCTTCTTGCTCATAGTGTTACCCCCTCGTGAGTATTAATCTCATAATTCAAATTACTGTCAAATGTAATTTTTCCTCGTCTATGGGACCAGCATCCTGTGTTAACGGCAACTCCAATAGTTGAAGGATGTCTAGCTGTATTGACAACATTTACACCCATAACAGATTTAGATCCCTTAAGTCCCTGAGGTCCAAGGCCAATAGCGTTAATTCCGTCCTCAAGAAGCTTTTCCATCTTAGCAGCATTTTCATTTTCATTACGACTTCCAACACTTCTCATAAGAGCTTTTTTAGAGTTCATAGCAGCTGTTTCTACAGAGGTACCGACGCCTACACCAACAAGAAGTGGAGGACAGGCGTTAATTCCATAACTAGTCATCCGATCGAGTACAAACTTTACTACACCTTCATAGCCTTCACCTGGCATTAGAACTGTTGCGACTCCAGGAAGGGTACAGCCGCCACCTGCCATATAAGTATAAATTTCCACTTTATCACTGTCTTCTTCAATCTCCCAGAAGATACTTGGTGAACCGTCACCGATGTTCTTTCCTGTATTGTATTCATCAAATGTTTCGACAGAATTGTGTCGTAATGGTGTTTCTTGAGTTGACTTATACACACTATTCTTCAGAATACTATCTAACTGCCCAATAAGGGGGAAATTCTCTCCGCACTTAACAAAAAACTGGAGAACACCTGTATCCTGACATGAAGGTCTCTTTAACTCATAAGCTAGTTTCTGATTCTCAAACATTGTTTTGTAAATGATTTTAGCAAGTCGGTTATCTTCCTCTTCACTTAATTCTTTTAATCTATTTTCTACATCATCAGGAAGTTTGTAGCTGACAAGTGAAATGAATTTTGACATCAAATTAGTCATCTTTTCTTTTTGCTGTACCTTATCTATAATAATGCTCATAATACCTCTCCTTTTATCTCTTTAGTTTTTTGTGTAAAATAGTGAAGAAAATTAGGAAATGCCCAAAAGTTCCAATGATAGAATCTGCTATTAACGCCCGGTTCCAGCTATATCGATTGCTTTAGCTAACGCGAGTAAACCCACAAATAACAGAAACGTGTTTACGTTTTTCTAATCCTTTAGCATCCACCATACTTCCATTTTCTAAGTAATACTCACAACCCCAAAGAAAGAAATCGTTTTCAAAAGAAAATTTCCTGCCTAATGCTTGAGCTAAATGAGCCAGTACATGTAACCATACTGTTTATCCCATTCTTAACGGGCAGTAAGACTCTCACTTCAAGATTCGAGAGAAACAAAGAAGATAAATGGGAGATAACTACACGTAAAGATCCAAAAATTTCGCTAACCATCAGTGGGGGATGAAGAACCCCCCACTGATGGAAGTCTCACTTTATCTCTTTTCAAATTCCTTCATCAGGGATAACAGCTAGATGAAAACACGATTTTCACTCATCGATGACCTCCTACCATTCCCCACATCTCTTTCATGTGAATCAGTTTAATGTGAATACCTTATGAGCTAATTATTAAATAATGTATACGTTAATGTCAATAGTTTTAATTTTTTAAATAAGAACTTATTTTTCAGATAAATATGATCGGTTGCCTATAGATATTGAAATCATCATATTATAAATAAATATTTTCTGTTTTTTTATCATTAGTATATTGAGAGATGGTGAAATATTCTAAAAATTAGATTGACATCAACGTATACGTTAACATACAATTTAATCAATGGTATTCTACTGGTTTATTCCTTGAACCATTTAATTTAGAAATAAAGGAGTGATATTATTTGATACGTTTTCAAAAGAAAAAAATTTTACAACTGTGATCATTCTTTAGCTGGATAACTTGGATAATAGAAAAAAAGGCCAATCAGTGAAAATAAAAAGAGCTCCTTTTAAGGCAACATTACCCTACCAATTTATTCTCCTACAAGACACGATTTGTTTTCTGTATTATCATAAGGGATGATATTTTTGTATGCGCTACCATTTTTTATTTTTTCGCAGACTATAAATAGAGTAGTAGGTTAGAAATCAATTGGTTCAAGTGATTACAACTAAAATCAGCAAACAAGTTCGTTTCATCAAGTAAATAAAGAATAACCTAGAACCTAATTAAACGTTGTCCCTTTAGGTTCTGGATAAAAAAATATTATATTCATAGCTTAACAATGTAGTCATACTCTTAACTATTTAATAGTACAAAAAATTTTGATTTCATACTTTTTATGGGAGCTGGTTTGTATGTTAACAATCCTAGCATTATTAATGATCATTGTATTCATTGTACTTCTCTCAAAAAATAAATTATCTGTATTTGGGGCATTAACTATTGTTCCATTTGTTTTTGGAGCAATTGCAACCTTTGTAACAGGTGCTTCCTTTTTGGACCTCTTTGAATGGATTAAAGAAGGTATTTTATTTAGTGTAGATGAAGAAACTGGAAAGGTTTCTACTGGGGTTATTTCACCTGCTATTGTTATCTTATTTGCGGTGTTGTATTTTGGTTTAATGCTTAATGTTGGTTTGTTTGACCCTTTATGCGAATTCTTTATTAAAAAAGCAAAAGGGGACCCATTGAAAGTTACAATGGCAACAGTTTTAACTGCGACAGTAGTCACTATGAATGGTGATACTACTACAACTATTATTATTTGTGTTGCTGCTTTTCTTCAACTTTATAAACAAATGAATATTAAGCTAATTTATCTAGCTATTATTATTGTTACACCTATTGGAATTTTTAATCAGTTACCATGGGGAGGCCCAACAATTGCTGCAAGCACAGCAATGGGTGTAAGTATTAGCGAATTGTTTGCAGATTTATTGCCAGGAATGATAGTTGCTGAAGTATTTGCAATTTTTATGGCTTATTTTATCGGAATAAAAGAGAGAAAACGCTTAAACTTTGATCCTAAGACTGCTAAAGATATTTCTCCAGAGCAAATGGAAAGCATGTTAAATGCTATTCGGCTAAAAGATCCTGAATTAAAGAGGCCTAAACTATATGCTTTTAATTTGATTTTAACGCTTGCTATTTTAGTTATGCTTGTGATGGATGTTGCACATGGAGGTGTTTTATTTGGTATAGGTGCAGCAATTGCCCTTACGGTAAACTATAAGTCTGCAAGTCTTATTAATGAAAGAATTGATGATTTAGCAGCAGATGCTTTAGCACCAGCTTTGGCAACTTTGGCTGCCGGGGTTTTCTCTGGTGTATTGACAGGTAGTGGGATGTCAACTGCTTTAGCAACATCTATTACAGCTATTATCCCAGAATCATTAGGTACAAATATGGCACCAATCTACGCGTTAATTGCAGCACCTGCCATTACATTTTTACCGCAAGATGCTTTCTATTTTGGGATTGCTGGCGTTATGTCAGATGTTATGGGGCAATATGGAATTTCTGCTAGTGAAGCGGCAGTAGCTTCCATGGTGGGACAGGCATTCCGTCTAATTTCACCAGTTATTCCAGCTCTCTATATGTTAGTTGATTCTACGGAGACAAACTTTGTAAACTTTCAAATAAAGTATGTCATTTATGCTTGGCCAATTATATTTATATACCTTGCTGTTTATACATTAACAGGGGCATTGCCGATCTAGAAAAAATCATTTTTAAGAATTAGTTGTACTTTGCTATTGGATAAAATCGATATCATGAAGTACAACTAGTTCAATTCTTTTGATTAGGCTACGTTAGAATTTTATATAGAAATTTCCTATCAAATGAAAAAGGTAGGTAAAAGTAAGATTTAGTTTGGGTAAATTGTATTTTACACAAAGTCTCTCCTTTTCTTTCATTTCATCCACTGATCGTACATTTCCTTTCGCACTTGATTATATAAGCAAATATACAGCTGAGTTTATTTCAGGAACGAGCTTTTGTCTTAAGCTGTGAATGAAAAATTTTGGTCTAAGCAGTAAAACTTTTCTTCGCAGTAGAAATCTATAAGTTTTTGAAACGTGTTTCGTTTGCCTATTTTAACAAAATACAAAATATGGATTGACTCATCTAACCTTGAGTCAATCCATATTGATCTTAGTTCACAATCGTTTTTTTCTGTACGTCATTTAACTGTTTAATCATATCCTGCAGCTTTTCTTCAGTAAAGTTACCGTTACTAAAGTTTGATAATGCCCGCAATGGCATATATTTCATCATCGCTTCCATCATTTCATTAAAATCACCTTGATCTTCAGCGGCAGCTGCAAATGGGCTTCCTTCTTGCGCTTTTACGAGTAATTCTTTCGCAAGTGGTGCTACTTTAGGGTTTGAAAGCAGGTCACCTACTGTTGTATTACGATGAACTTGTAATGGAAGTTCAACAGTTGATTCAACTCGAACTTTTTCTGATAAGACAATATCTTTAGAGCTTTTTCCTACCAATAGTTCAAATTCTCCGCTTTCTACATGCCAATCTTTTAACTCTGTATTGTAGTAAGCAAATGAACGCTTATCTAAAGTAAAGGTAACTGCCTTTTCCTCACCAGACTGTAGTTCAATTTTTTCAAACCCTTTTAATTCCTTTACAGGTCTGCTAATGCTGCTTTCTACATCTTTTACATAAAGCTGAACAACTTCTTTACCAGCAACAGCTCCTGTATTTTTCACATTCACTGTAACAGTGAGTGTTTCTGAATCTTTTATTACCTTTGAGCTAACTGATAGATTGTTATATTCGAATGTTGTATAGCTTAATCCATATCCAAATGGGAATAATGGCTCTACATTTTTTGTATCGTAATAGCGATATCCAACATATATTCCTTCACGATACACTACTCTGTCTCCATCACCAGGGAAGAACAGATAAGACGGATTGTCACTTAATTGGTTAGGAAATGTTTCTGCAAGCTTTCCACTTGGGTTTGCATCGCCAAATAGAATGTCTGCAATTGCCCCGCCAAGTGCCTGCCCTCCAAGATAGCCCTCAAGTAATCCTTTTACTTTGTCTAACCAAGGCATTTCAATTGGTGCACCATTACTTAGAACAACAACTATATTTTGATTTACTTCAGCAACAGCTTCAATAAGACGCTTTTGATTTTCTGGAATGTGTAAGTGTACACGATCATATCCTTCAGATTCATAGCGATCTGGTAAACCCGCAAACAAGATAACATTTTCCGATTGTGAAGCAACTTCTTTAGCTTCTTCAATTAATGTTTCATCAATTGTATCTTTATCACGAAAGTAGCCTTGAGCATAGGCAACATTTACTGTTGACCCGGCTGTTTTTTCAATTTCTTCAACAATGTTTTCAAGCTTTGTTGGATTAATATGAGAGCTTCCTCCACCTTGATATCTTGGTGCCTTAGCAAATTCTCCGATTACCGCAATATTTCCCTCTTTTTTAAGCGGTAGGATGCTGTCTTCATTTTTCAATAACACCATACTTTCTCTAGCTGTCTCTCTTGCTAGCTGATGATGTGCTTCTTTGTCATACGTTGCGTTTTCTTTCTTTTCTTCTACTGCCTTAAAAATAATACGTAAAATACGTTCTACAGCAGCATCAAGCTTTTCTTCAGATAAAGTACCATTTTGAAGGGCTTCAATGACCTTGTTTTCGCCAATACCTTTTGAAGCCGGCATTTCGAGCTCTAGACCATTTGCAAGGGCAACATCACGTTCATTTACTGCTCCCCAATCAGAAACAACAAAGCCTTCAAAGCCCCATTCTTCTTTTAAGATTTCATTTAATAAGTAGTTATTTTCAGAGGCATATTCACCATTAACTTTATTGTAGGAACACATAACAGTCCATGGTTGTGATTGCTTAACTGCTCCTTCAAAGCTTGCCAAGTAAATTTCACGGAACGTTCTTTCATCAACAATTACATCTGTTGACATTCTGCGGTGCTCCTGGTTGTTTGCTGCAAAATGCTTAAGTGATGTTCCAACGCCTTGACTTTGAACACCTTGAATATGATTAGCTGCCATTTCCGATGAAAGATACGGATCTTCTGAGAAATACTCAAAGTTACGTCCGCACAAAGGTGAACGTTTAATATTTGCACCTGGTCCTAGAAGAACAGCAACATCTTCCGCTTGGCACTCTTCTCCTAGAGCTACCCCAACTTTCTGGATAAGCTTACGATCCCATGAGCTAGCCATTCCCGCTGCAGATGGAAAGCAAGTTGCTGGTACACTGTCAAATAATCCTAAGTGATCGGCGCCTATATTTTGTTTGCGTAATCCGTGCGGACCATCTGTTACCATAATAGATGGTATACCTAGTCGTTCTATTCCTTTTAAGTTCCAAAAATCTTTACCGGAACATAGATCTGCTTTTTCTTCTAATGTCATTTGTGAAATAAGAGATTTAATATCTTTCGTCATTATAATTCCTCCCTAAAAATCCATATTAGTAAACGCTTTCTTATAAACTATAAGAATATTATAAATAACGCTCTAACTTAGATTTGGTAATATTTTAGTTTTTTTAGCTATTTTTTAATATTTTTTATTCAATGTGTTATGATTTTAAGTAAAATTAATGTAAGGAGTCCGTTATGAAAATGCAGGATTTACAATATATTTGCAAACTGATTTATGAATCTTTTCACATTCCTGTTATTTACATAAATGAAAATGATGTTGTGGAGTTAGAATTTACTTCTCTGAATATTGAAAGCCCATTTCACACATCCAAACAAGAAATGTTAAAGCCATTTCAATTTTATAAGGATCATTTCCCATTCCCCTTATTCGTCACAACGGATTACTATGAAAATTATTTTATGATTCAAGTGATGGATCATAATCAATACAAAGGGACAATCATTGTCGGCCCTACCCTTCCATATGACCTTACCAATGAAAGAGTAAATGCACTGATTCATGATATGCCTATCCGAAAGGATTTAAGTGAGAAACTCGTCCATTATTATGAATTACTTCCTCGTTTATCAAATATGAAATTTATCAACATCAGTATGCAGCTGTACTATATGCTTTTTCAAAAAACGCTGGATCCGGCAGATATCATTCTTAAAAACATAGAATTGGGAGAAGACTTATTAAAAATTGAAGATCCTCATGTGGCAATTTCACAAAAACGGGAAAATGTGTCGTTTCACCATGATTTTATGTATGAGAAAAGGCTATTTCAATACATTAAAGAAGGAAGAAAGGACGAATTTTTAAAAATATATAAGTTAAGCCCTGAGAAAGGAGAGTTAGGAGTATTATCTAAAAAAAGTCAATTACGTAATAGTAAGAACCTCGGCATCACTGCAATTACACTAGCAACACGTGCTGCAATGGAAGGTGGACTTCACCATGAAATTGCCTATACACTAAGCGACTTGTATATTCAAAACCTTGAAGAATTAACGGATATGAAAACAGTTGATGCCTTTATGGAACAAGCCTTAAGCGATTTTGCTGACCGGGTACGGAAACATAAACAACATAGATACTCTAAACCTATTAATAGGTGTTTAAATTTTATCTACACTCACCTTTACGAAGATTTAACCCTTACAAGTCTAGCTAACCTTGTTGATCTGCATCCTAATTATTTATCTTCTCTTTTTAAAAAAGAAGTAGGAATTTCAATAGCTGAATATATTCAACGAACAAAAGTAGATGAAGCCAAGTCGTTATTAACATTTACCAACTATTCATTATTAAAAATTACTACGATTTTAAATTTTCATGACCAAAGCTATTTTACTAAAGTGTTTAGAAAATATACGGGGGTTACGCCGAAGAAGTATAAAAATACTCTAGAGAAGGGTCAATAGCAAACAGATTGATATCTTTCATTCATACAAGTGGATAAATTTCCTTCGTATTATTTTTAATATCTCATGGCAAATAAATAGCAAAACACCATTCACAAATGGGGATGCAACAGACATCCCCCTTTTCTTTTCTATATTGAATTTGCATAAAAGAGATATTATACACCAAGTTAAATTTTGTGACTCCAGAGAGGTTTTATCCTTCTTACCTTTATCGAAAGATAAAATGTAGCTTTCTGCAGCGCTTAAAGCATCAGCCCTCTCGATTTACAATCATTATGGAGCTCAATCCCTTCAACCAGTTGGCTTTCGGCCCGCCACCTAACTGTCTACGCTTAAAGACTAAAGTTACCTTTAGTCCTCCAAGACTCGCTACGAGCGAATGGCTAGTTCTTACTCGACGGGAATCCCACCCGTTATATGATACGACCTAAGCTTGGCCGCACAAGCGCCCGATTGTTGAAATCTTTGAAACAACTCTGTTGTTACGAACAAATATTTATATTTTTAAATTTCGCTTTTTCATCATTGTTATTGCCTGAAGTAAACCACCAGTAATTTTTCCACCGGCCATCCTATTACATACGAATTTAGCTGAAAATTGATTTATGAAGTTGTCCTCACTACTAAACGTTTTGTTTGTTTCATACGCATAAATTCTGGTAGTATCAAGAGCACGAAAACTATCAATTGAAAGTATCGAGGAATCAACATTACCCATTGGAAATAGAAGGCGATCAAAAGATTTGCTACTCGACCAATGCTGTCTAATACGTCTTTTAATATCATCCGTTGTACCAATGTACACTTGTGAATATTCATCAAGTACCATTACGTAATAACCTGCTTTTCCATCATACAAATTAAGGTCATACACCTCAGTGAATTGACTATTCTGTTTAAGAAACTCTTCTATTTCTGTACAAAATTCGCTGTGATTTAATAAAGAGAAATATTCTATAATTAAATCAAAATTCTCTAAACAGTCCTTAAGTTGTTTTTCACACCATTGTTCCATGTATATCTTACCTTCTTCATCAGCTTCATCAGCATAAATATCCCTAGAAAAACGTACTCTAAATGAGCTTCTATTATTAACAATTGCATATTTTTCTCGTGTTAACTTCAATCCTCGTTTGCCCTCAAGTACCTTCAATCCAAAATGATATGCCATAGGTCCTCCGCCTTTTTGTTGTCGCATAAGAAAATTTAATACATAACTATATGCATTTATATTATCTTGAAATCAAGTTCTCATACAGATAGGTAAGGGTTTGAAGTTATCGCTCCCTTTTCCCCCTGTTTACACCGTACATGAAACTTTCATCTCATAAGGCGTTCCAACTAATCCAAGCCATTCAATTCTATGAATTTATGAAGTTCTTCCAATTTTAATTGTATTTAATTTGCATAATCTACGAAGATCATTAACCTTTTCAAGTTGCTTATTGTCTAGATTGAGTTCTTTCAGAGCTACCATGATTTTATAATCATCTTTTATGTGAATGAGTCGATGAACTGATTCATGTAAGACAATTAAATTCGACAGCATTATATTCTATTTTTATTTTCATTAAACATGAGAAAACATTGTCAACTTATAGATAATACAGTAAATCTCTAGATTAAAAAAAGATAACGATATAAACGTAGGCACTGAAAAAGTCCTATTAAAGAGAAAAAGAAGTTAACAACCTACTGTATATAGAGACAAATTCTGGCATAAAAACCTCGCCTTTTTCTCGGCCAGTATTTTTATAATGTTGTGGATCTGAATATCTGCGATCTCCTAGAATGCATAAAAGACTATTTCCTTACTTTGATGTCATACCACCAGAAAGAATAAATTTCATCGCAACTTCCGGTTTTATATCAACGATTTCTACCTCGTCTTTTGGGACTAAAAATGTGAATCCAGCAACCTGAAAGGATTGTTGAACATATACAGCCACATAATCTTTTAATGGATCATACAGACTTTCCAAGTCTTCTGCCATAATAAATCCGAGGGTTTTAATTTCTGTACCAGGAATGGTAATCATCGCAACTTTAGAAAATGACTTTTTTTCACCAATAAATGAATGGATCGTGTCTTTTATGACAGTGTATATGATTTTAACAAAAGGTATTTTTTCGAGGAGCTTATCGATCAAACGAAAAATAGCTCCAGTTAAAAACTTAGTTGATAACCATCCTAAAATCGTGATAACTGCTAAGGTACAAATTAGACCTATGCCAGGTATATAATCTTCTTTTAAAAAAGGTATTAATATGTTACCTAAAAGTCCATCTAAAAAGATGAAAATTTTGTAGACAATGTAAACAACAAGAATAATTGGTACAAATGTCAAAATCCCATTAATAAAACTTCGAAAAATAATCTTCATATTTCTTCTCCTATTTGTTTTTTTCTATCATCATATTATACATAGTAATGAGCCTCTAAGTAACCGTCGGGAGCTAAACATATTATTACCCTCATTACACTCGTATCTAGAGCTTCTATTGAAGGTGGACTTCATGATGAAATTGCTTTTGGTTTACATTATCGTTTTATCCAACAAGTCGAGGAAGTAAATAGAGTGGATGAAGTTAAAAACTAGCGAGTGAGGTACTTTATACATTTGCAAATTTGATTTCTAAGTCTCCATAGTTTATGTGTTACTAACCCTCAGCTATATTACACCATCATTTTTAATAGTAAATACTTGCTCTTCTTTGTTATTTTCAGCAAATCTCGGTATATATCTTAAATTTAAATATACTTTTGACTATAGAGGAACTCTTCAAAAAATTAGGATTATACACGAAGTTTATTTAAGAAGATTTTAAGAGCGTTCATGCCTCTTCTTTATAAATTTTTATCATTCTATCAAGTTGATCTCTTCCGTATATTGAAATCTAAATAAACTTTGCAAAATATAAAGATCCAGAAAAAATAATCATCGTCAATAATTTGCAAATTTTACAAAGGGAAGTTTTATTTCAACTTTAACTTGTTGGTATTACAACATACTGACTCTGACAAAATTAATATTTCATAAACGTTGATATATCAGCATTTGTAAACATTTATTTAGTTGCCGGCTCTAATTTTCCTTTCTGGACTATTTATATTTCGATACCCTGAAGCAAAAATTCCAACTGCCAAAAGGCCCCCTCTAAAAATGCAAAAAAGTAAAGCTTCAAAAGAGACATTTCTCTATTGAAGCTTTACTTTATACTTATAATCTAGGATTTTGCTTACCATCACTGTGATAGAAACTATACAAAAGGACTTTGGGGAATCACATGAACCGTCCCTATGCTTCCCCAAAAGATTACTTTTGCCCATAATAAGCAACTGGACCGTGCTTTCTTAAATAGTGTTTATCAAGCAGATATTGATCTATTAGATCTATTTGTGGGTTCAATTGGAATGTATGGAGTGCCATTTTGGCTACTTCGTCTAGTACAACAGCATTATGAACAGCTTGATCTGCATTTTTCCCCCAACAAAACGGTGCATGTGAAGCGACAAGAACACCTGGCATTGCCACTGGGTCGAGATCTAATTTTTTAAACGTTTCTATGATGACATTTCCTGTTTCTAGTTCATATGCTTCTAAAATTTCTTGTTGTGTTAATGAGCGGGTTATAGGAATTTCACCGTAAAAATAATCTACATGCGTTGTCCCAAGAGCTGGAATCGGTCGATGAGCTTGTGCCCAACTTGTAGCCCATGGTGAATGAGTATGAACGATTCCACCAATTTCACTAAATGCTTTATATAGAACAAGATGAGTTTCCGTATCTGAAGAAGGGAGCAAAGATCCCTCAATAACATTCCCTGCTAAATCCACCACAACCATATCTCCCAGTTTTAGTTCATTATAAGCAACACCACTTGGCTTAATGACAACAAGCCCCTGTTCGCGATCGATTCCGCTTACATTTCCCCATGTAAAAGTGACTAGACCGTGTTTTGGCAGTTGAAGATTCGCTTCCAAAACATCTTTTTTCAACTGTTCTAACATACGGTTTCCTCCCTATATTTTTAATTCATGTTTAGAGTGATGAAGTTCTTCATTAAGCTGTTCTGCTCTTTCTCTTTTTATATTTAAACTATCAATGGCCGCTTGTTGGATTGTAAGTCCTTGTTTATAGCGCTTGATAAAAACTTCAAAGCCTTCAACATCTTTTTCGTCTACATCCACTTTTACTCCGGCATAATCAATATATACTTTTTTATTAAGATACTCTTCCAATGATTCATTTTCTTCTTTTTTGGTCATAAAAGATGCGAGCAGAGCAATCCCCCATGCACCACCTTCACCAGCAGTCTCCATAACAGATACAGGTGCATTCATAACTGAGGCCATTACCTTTTGGCCAACACCCTCGGTCTTGAACAATCCTCCATGTCCCAATATTTTGTCAATCTGAATTTCTTCTTCATTTAACAGAATATCCATTCCAATTTTCAGAACTCCAAGTGCTGAGAATAAATGTACACGCATAAAGTTTGCAAGATTGAAATTACTTTCAGGTGAACGTACGAATAATGGCCGCCCTTCTCTCATTCCTGTAATATTCTCACCAGAATAATAGCCGTAAGACAATAGTCCTCCGCAATCCCTATCCCCCTCAAGAGCCTGATTGAATAAGATTTCGAAGAGTTTGTCTGTATTGACTTCATAACCAAGAACTTCTGAAAACTCACTGAAAAGCTTCACCCAAGCATTAATATCAGATGAACAGTTATTCGCATGAACCATAGCAACCAGACTACCAGAAGGCGTGGTCACTAGGTCGATCTCCGGATGGACACATTTCAATTCTTTTTCCAGCACAATCATCGCAAATACCGACGTTCCCGCTGAAACATTTCCTGTACGCTCTGAAACACTGTTTGTTGCGACCATCCCCGTTCCTGCATCGCCTTCTGGAGGACAAAGTGGAATACCAAATTGAAGGTTCCCGCTCACATCTAATAGCTTTGCTCCTTCTTCTGATAAGTGCCCGGCTTCATCGCCAGCAAGCATTACCTGTGGTAAAATTCCTTCTAATTTCCACGGATAATTCTTTCCACTGATCAAATCATTAAAAGAATGAATCATCCTGATATCATAATTCTTTATTTCCACATCGATTGGAAACATACCGGAGGCATCTCCAATTCCTAAAACTTTTTTGCCTGTCAACTTCCAGTGAATATAGCCAGCTAATGTGGTGAGATAATCAATATCTTCTACATGTTCCTCTTCATTAAGAATTGCTTGATACAAATGAGCAATACTCCATCTTTGCGGGATATTATAATTGAAGAACTTTGTTAGTTTTTTTTCAGCTTGTTCAGTGATTGAATTCCTCCAGGTACGAAATGGCACCAACAACTTACCATCTTTGTTAAACGCCATATAGCCGTGCATCATCCCACTAAAGCCAATTGAGCCAACGTTTTGAAGAGTTATTCCATACTTTCCTTTCACTTCAGTTACCATTTCTTGATAACTTTTTTGAAGCCCCTTCCAAATATCATCTAGAGAATATGTCCATATCCCTTCTTGCAAAATGTTCTCCCAGGCATAGCTTCCGGAAGCTATTGGTGAATGGATAGAATCAATCAAAACTGCTTTGATACGAGTAGAACCAAACTCAATACCTAAAGCTGTTTGACTGTTAGCAATATCAACTTTTATTTGATTCACCTTATTAGCCAATATCATTGTTCCCCCTTAAAAACCCGACTTTTGAACTCAAAGTTTTGTGCTCGTTATTCATTACTTTCTAGAAGGATATTTTCACGTTCTCTAAAATAATTAGCAGTTTGTGCAACTAAATGATGTAATTTTTTAGAGTCAGGAATAGAGTTCATCGCAGGGTAAGGATCTCCACCTGGTCCTAGTGGTTCAGGCGTAACGAATTTTCCGTCCTGATTAAAGCCAATTAGATATAATGCCATAATAATAGTGTCAAAATCCATAAACCCTTCTCCCAATGCGCCACGATTACTATCTGCCATATGAAGATTGACAAGTTGATCACCTGCTTCAAGGATGGCTTCCCCAATATGTGCTTCCTCTGATTGCATGTGATACACATCCGCATTAATGTGATTGATTCCTGGGTGTCCTACCGCCTTAATATAATTTTTTGCATCAGCTACTGTATGAATGAAACTCGTTTCTGCAGCACGAATCGGCTCAATTGCACCTTTGATGCAATATTTCACAAATAGATCACTGACGATATTTAATGTTTCTACGCTTCTTAAAAACTCTGCATCGTCATATTCATTAGGTCTACCTACAGCCCCTGGTACAACTAATAAATAATGCCCCCCGACCTTATTCATAAATTCTAGTTCTCTCTTAATGTAATCAATTGCTGCTTGCCGCTTACTTGGAATATTGCTAGAAAGATCATTTTCTACTGAAAACATTCCACACACACCAGATACTTTCATTTCATATTTTTTAAGGATCTCTATTGTTTCTTCTACTTGATAGCCAAGATCATTCCCATAATGGTTTCCATGAAGCTCAATAAAATTGATACCGTTTTCTTTTAATCTTTTAACTGAGTCTTCTAACGTTTCAAGCCCAAATCCCCAATTACTCCATGACAAATTCAATTTCTGTTTAAAGCGTTCCGGTTGTTCTCTTTTTAATTTTAAAAAAGCTTCTCGAATTTTAAGATCCTTCAATTTATAATTTTGTTCCTGTATCATTTTTGTTCAATTCCTTTTCTCTTTTAATAAAAAATCCCCCTGACTACATACTTCCTTTAAGGGGGATTTTAGAATTTATTTTTTAGAAATCATAGTCTCCAGCATTTTCTTTTGTAAAATCAGTAGGAGGTCCCATGATAACTGTTTTTCCATCTTTCCAAAGCTCAATTCCCCCTACATTTTCAATGTTTTGTCCATTTTCTGGTTTTTTCCCTTCAACTAAATCTTTCGCAAGGGAAACTGTTAAATATCCTAATTTATCCGGCTCCCATAATACAGCCATATCTAAAGAACCATCTTCTAAATACGGGATGGAATCCTTCGGTAATGTTCCACCGATAACTGCAATTTTATCCTGCATTCCTTTTTCTTGAATCGCTTGAGCCACTCCAAGTGGAGCCGGTGTTGAAAAGACCATAATGCCTTTTAAATTCGGATGAGACTTCATTAAATCCAATGTTTTTTGATATGCAACTTGTTGTTTTTCATCAGTTGGAATTTTATCAGTTACTAACTTAAGTCCAGGATAATTCTCTTCCATTTCTTTCTTTGCGGCATCAATCCAAGTATTTAAATTTGCTGCAGAAAGTCCACCCGTTACAATAGCAATTTCTCCTTCTTCAGTACCCATTTGTTCAACAAGTGTTTGTGTAAAGTGACGACCATATGCTTCGTCATCAATTTGATGAACAGATAATTCTACAAGTGATTGGTCAGCTGGAGTATCCCAGTCGATTACAATGATTCCTTGCTCTTTTGCCTTTTTAAGAACTGGTGTTAATGATGCTGCATCATTTGGAGCAACTGCGATTGCATCAACATTTTGACTGATTAAATCTTCAATAACCTTTACTTGTTGTGCTGCATCCGCTTCTGTTGGACCAGTATAAATTACTTCTACCCCTAAATCTTTACCTGCTTGAATCGCACCTTCTTCAGAAGAGTTGAAATAAGGAATACCAATTAACTTTGGTACAACAGCAATTTTAATTTTGTCATTGTCACCCTTGCTTTGTTTTTCACTGCTATTTCCTGAAGCACCACTTGACACACATCCAGCTAATAAAACCCCTACAAGCATTACTGATGTTATAAGACCAAGAATCTTTTTCATATTATTCTCCCTTTTTTAATAAAGTTTTTTATATTAATCTGAAAATCAGATTACATACATTTCCTCATGCTACAGCTGTTTTTTGAGCTTTTTCATCCAATTTAAATTTTGCAAAGTTTAATACTAAGACAAAGATCAGAATAGCTCCCATTATGACGTTCACGATTGATCTTGGAACACCTAATAAATTCAGTCCACTAGAGAGCATTTGGAAAATGATCGCTGCGTATACTGTCCCAATTACTTTTCCATATCCACCTTGAATTTCTGTTCCCCCAAGGACGGCTGCGGATACACTTTGTAATAAGTAGGATGAACCTAAGTCCACTTTTGCTGAGTTATAACGTGATGTCATAATGATTGAAGCAATGACTGAAAGCAATGCAGCAAATAAATAAACTTTCATTAGGACTCTACTATTATTTACCCCAGAAAAGAGGGAAGCGACTGGGTTACTACCCACCATGTAAACACTTCTACCCCATTTCGTTCTTGTTAAGAGTACTCCCGTTAAGATCGCAATGATGATAAAAATGATCATCGAAAGTGGAACAATCCCCATATAATAACCATTTCCTATTAAGCTATAAACCTCGCTAAATCCAGATATTGAATTCCCTTTTGTAATACTCAGGATGATTCCTTCAAACAACACCATTGTTCCCAATGTGACAAGAATTGGAGAAACACCGATTTTTGATACAATCACTCCATTTAGCAGTCCACATAAGAGCCCTACGATAATACCTACGACAATAGAAAGAATGACTGGATACCCATGGCTTTGCATAATGGCAATAGTTACTCCTGATAATGCTGCAATGTAAGTGATGGATAAATCGATACCACCTGTTACGATGACAATCATCATCGCAATGGCAAGTAAGCCAAACTCAGGGAGCTGGAACATCATATTATTTAAATTATTGTGACCAAAAAAACCCGGTATAAAGAGACTCATTAACACAAATACACTTAAAGCAATTAATCCCAAAATATTTTCTTTTGATAATGATATCGCTTTCATTTCCTCACCCCTTGTTAAGCTTCTACTTCGATCTTGGCTAACTTATCTTGTGAGCGTTTATATTGAAGTTGGTCAAAAGAAACGGCTAACAAAATAATGAATCCAGTAAATACTTTTTGCCAAAATGGATCAATTTTAGCTAAAATAAGACCATTCTGAATAATCCCTAACAACAATACTCCTAAGACTGTTCCCAATATGGTTCCACGTCCGCCCATAATGTTAGCACCACCTAGTACAACAGCAGCAATAACCATTAGTTCTAAACCAAGCATCCCATTAGGATCCACTGATTTTGTATATGCAGTTTGAGCAATTGCAGCAATCCCTGCTAAAAAACCCATATATGAGAATACAAAAATTTGAACTTTATCAAAGTTTATCCCCACTCGTACTGCGGATTCTTTATTTCCGCCAATCGCTAACACTTCACGTCCAATTAATGTATATTTCAAGATATACCATGTTAAAATTGCAACAGCTGCAAATATGAGAATAATAATTGATACACCAAATACTTTGATATTTGCAAAGTTAATAAAAACTTGCGGGAAATTACTACTATTTAGATATACACCATTCGTGATATAGAGAACTAATCCATTGATGATACTCATCATCCCTAATGTTACAACAATTGCTGGAATCTTAATCTTTGATACTAACACTCCATTAAGTGCTCCTAAAAGAATTCCTAATAATGGTGCAATTAAAAATGCTATTATTAAGGACATAAAATGATCTGGCATAATCATCAATAATTTGACTGTAATGACACAGACAGCACTTGTCACTGCAGCAACAGATACATCAATTCCCCCAGTAATGATAATTAACGTCATCCCTACTGCTAATATACCAATGACTGAGTTTGCTTTTAATACATCTAGCAGATTATCTGCAGTAAGGAAAACTGGGCTTACAAATGCTAATGTGATGCAAAGTAATAAAACAATGCCTACAATACTCATTTCTTTTGATTTTAAAAATGTTTTCATGCGATAACCCCCTTACTAACGGGACTGTTCGTTTCTGTTTTAGCATTTTGAGAACCGAACAAGGCGTAATTCATAATATTTTCTTGCGTTGCTTCTTCAATATTTAATCCCCCGGCTATTTTCCCGTGTCTCATGACTAAAATACGATCGCTAACAGCTAGCACTTCAGGTAATTCCGATGAAATAACAATAATCCCCATTCCCTCTTTAGCAAGCTGTCGAAGTAATTTATGAATTTCCGTTTTTGCACCGATATCAATTCCGTTTGTTGGCTCATCAATGATTAATATTTGTGGTTTTGTAGAGAGCCATTTTCCAATAACTACTTTTTGCTGATTCCCTCCAGACAGATCTCCTGCTGCTCTTTGTGGAAGTGCAGGTCTCACATCTAGCGTTTCAACATAGTGGTTGGCCAAGCCGATCTCTTTTTTACGTTTAATTAATCCAAGGCGGTCACGAAGTTGATGCAAAATCGGAAGAGAAATATTATTAATAATTGATTGCCCTAATATTAGACCTTGTGTTTTCCTACTTTCAGGTATATAAGCAATCTTGTGTTTCACAGCATCTACTGATGATTTGATACGGACAGGCTGACCACTTAACTTCATTACCCCTGAATCTGGTTTGTTCATTCCGAAAATAGCTTGTGCCAGTTCTGTACGACCTGAGCCGACCAATCCTGTAATCCCTAGCACTTCTCCCGCTTTTAACTCAAAAGAAATATCTTTAAAATTTCCGTCTTTCGATAGTTGATGAAGTTCTAGTAAAGTTTGACCCCCTGCTATTCTTTGTTGATTTTTCTCATACTGAACTTGTCTACCTACCATTAATGTAATTAATTTATCTTCATCTAGTTCTGCAGCAGGGTAGCTACCCACATACTTCCCATCACGTAATACTGTAAATTGATCTGAAACCGTAAATAATTCTTTTAGTTTATGGCTGACGAAAATAATAGAAATTCCTCTTTGTTTTAACTTATTAATTACTTTGTACAGTTTTTCAACTTCCCCGGATGAAAGCGAAGAGGTCGGTTCATCCATAACAATTAATTTTGAATCAAATGCAAGTGCACGAGCGATTTCAATTAGTTGTTGTTGAGCTATACTTAGTTTTTCCACCGGAGTATGAACATCGATTTCAAAATCTAGTTCTTTAAGGGCCTTTTTCGCAACCGCTTCCATTTCACCCCAATTTACTTTTTTCCATGGCTTTTTATTACTATCGCGTCCTATATAAATATTTTCCGCAATCGATAAATTAGAAAATAAACTCAAATCTTGATAAATAATAGATATACCCTTTAATGTCGCATCGATTGGTTTATGAATCTGTGCTTCTTTTCCTTCAAAAAGAAATTTTGCGCCTTGATCCGGTTTGTATATCCCAGCTAAAATTTTGATTAATGTTGATTTTCCCGCTCCGTTTTCTCCAATTAAAGCGTGAACCTCACCTTTTTTAATTCGGAGACTCACATCATCCAGAGCTTTTACACCAGGAAATGTTTTACTGATATTTGTCATTTCTAGTAAATATTTGGACACTTATGCCTACCTCCGTTCTAGCTCTTAGATTCTTATCTTAATTGCTTAGTCCGAAGACCATAATAAGTAAGATTATTTTCCACACAATACTCATTTAATTGCTCTATTGTCGGTAATCCTGATTGAGCACCTAATTTTGATACTTTAAGTGCTGCGACAATCGCTGCAAATCGTGCAGCAGATTCAAGACTTTCCCCATCTGCAATCGCACATGCCAATGCCCCAGCATAAGAATCACCAGCACCAACAGTATCAACAGCGTTCACTGGGATTGCTTCAATAAAGGTTGTTTTCCCGTTTTCATAAAGCAATGCGCCTTTGTCAGCCATTTTAATGATGCAATTTTTAATTCCAAAAGTTTGATCAAAAAATTTACCTGCTTCAATCGCTGTTTCAATTGACGTTACTTCAATACCTGTTAGATGTTTTGTTTCTTGGAGATTAGGTGTAATGACATCCGCATAAAGCAATGCCTCTTTTGTGACCCCTTCTGCAGGAGCTGGATCTAAGATGATGAACATTCTCTTACTTTTAGCTTCCATCATGGCACGAATCACGACCGCTTCAGGAATTTCCATTTGCACTAGTAATACCTTACTATTGTCTATTTGTGAAAAGGCTTCTTGAATATCATGTTCGTTTAAAGAATCATTAGCACCTTTAACGACCAACATTGTATTTTCAGCTGTTGCATCCACAGTAATGATGGCACATCCAGTTGATTCATTTTCAACTCGTTTTAAGAAAGAAGTTTCAATTTGATGCTGCTTAAAATTTTTTTCTATTTCTTTTCCGTATGCGTCAATACCGATTGAACCTATCATATTTACTGATTTTCCAAGTCGAGCACAGGCCACCGCTTGATTAGCCCCCTTACCTCCACATAAGTTTGTCACACTATGCCCAAAAAGGGTTTCCCCATGTTTAGGATATTGATTTGTTAGGGCAACGATATCCATGTTAATACTCCCTATAACCGTTATTTCAGCCATATTTATCCCTCACAGTTTTATACTTTTATTGACTTCGATATCTTCGATAAAATTTCGGAGCTTAGAAACCGCTAATTCTAATGAGAGATTTGGCTTAAATAAACTAGAAGTTCCACAAACTAGCATATTTGCCCCATTCTTCAATACATCAGGAATGGTTTCATAGCCAATATTCCCATCCACTTGAATATCAATCTTGTATCCGTTTTCATTAATAAGATATGTTAAATCTGCTAGCTTCTTGTTCATAAGTGGAACAAATTTTTGTCCCGCAAATCCAGGATTGACAGTCATTACTGTTATATAATCAACAACATCTAATACATATTCAATATCTTGAATAGAAGTTGCTGGATTTATTGCTACTCCTGCCTTCAAACCTCGATCTTTTATCGTTTGTAAAGTTCTTTGCAAATGATTCGTCGCTTCAGCATGAACAGATATCATGTCTGCACCCGATTCTATAAACAAGTTTAAGAAATCTTCCGGCTTTTCTACCATAAGGTGTATATCAAATGATTTTTCTGTAAACTCTCTTAATCTCTTAATTAAATCTGGGCCTAGTGTAAAGTTTGGAACAAATTTCCCATCCATTACATCGATATGAAAAAAATCTACACCTGCTTGATCTAGTGTTAAAACTGAATCTTGAAGATTCCCCATATCAGCACACATAAGTGAAGGACCGATTAATGCCATACGTAAACTCCCTTTCATCACCATTTTATTAAAACCCCTTACATATGAAGGGATAGTCGCTTTTCAGTTTGTTTTCTTGTTAGATTTACTATATAAAGAATCCCGCTTTGTTACTAGGAGACAATATTCTGATTAGGGTGATATTATTCGGATGATTACAAAAGACTTCTTTATTTAAACAGAAAAAAACTCCGTATTTTGCTGACACTTTCTTCAAAATACGGAGTTTCCTATTAAGAAAAATCTTATTTCTCTTGCAACACTTGCTGTTTATAATTTCTTTCCCTATATTGGGATGGAGATTGATTCGTCCATTGTTTAAATAGTCTACTAAAATATTTTGTATCTTGATATCCCACATTTGTAGCGATATCATAGATTTTCATATCTGTCTTTTCTAGTAATTCCTTAGCCTTTTTTAACCTTGCATTTGTTACATAATTTAATATGGTTTCACCTGTCTGAACTTTAAAGATTTCACATAAATAAGTAGGGTTTAAATAGACATTGTCTGCCATTTTCTTAATGGTAATATTTTCACTCAAATGATGATGAATCCACGTTTTTACTTGATGGATTGGATCAGTTTGCCCGGAATCTATTTCTTTCATTTTATTTACCAAACGAATCATCCAGTTTTTAATTTCATCCTTTAATTGAATGAAATTCGCCGCTTTTTTAGTCATTTGAAATGTTTCAATAAACATCTTGATATCTACAGAAAAACGATCGTTTTCCACCAAATGATTGATGCTGCGAATACATAAATATTGTATAGACTCTTGAATTAATAAAGGTGATTTTAAGCTTTCGATTTCTCGAAAGAAATGAGAGAGCGCCTTTGAGATTTCTGCTTCACTTTTTTCATCGAGTGCATTCATAATTTGCTCCGTATATTTGTACACCGAAGATGACATTGTCGATGATTTTTCAATTGAGAGTTCGTTTAAAGTACTCAGACGGAAAATAACATGATTACCTTTGATCATACGAAATTGGATTAGTGATAGTAATTGCTCTCTCATAGTTGGCAAAAGTGATAAATCTTCAAATTCATTTCCGATTGCAATCGAGGCTGTAAATTTCAAATATTTTCGAATGATCATTTTTAATTTTGCTAAATATTCCTCAACTAGACTGGAGAAGGATGGATTCACTCTAATCAATTCCTGATCATATAACAATAACCAAAAACTTAAATTATCATTTTTCCAAACCCAAGAATCTATCCCTTGATTGCTTAAATCATTTGCTATCGACTCTTTTATAATATTCTCAACAGCAAAATGCCAAGCTCTACGCTCTGATGCTGAAATTCCCTTTGATTTTGCGAAAACTTGGTCAATGTCGATATGAGCAAATAGATACCGTCCCTTCGGAAACTGAAAATCCCATTCCATTAAGGAAATATCTGTTTCATCGTTCCAGGTCAACTCACTTAAAAATTGAATTTGTTTCGTATAAAATAATTGAGATGCTTTTTCTTGAATATCTCTCAATCTATCTTTTTCTTTTTGTTTTTGTATAATTTTTTCTTTTACTTCATTTAATTGTAATTGAAATTTTTCGCGATCGATCGGTTTTAAAATATAATCGGTTGCCCCTTCCCGAATCGCCTCTTGTGCATATTTGAAATCATCAAAGCCACTAATAATGATTGAAAAAAAGTCATTCGATTCGCTGTTTAATTTTTTTATAAGTGTTAAGCCATTCATAATTGGCATTTGAACATCAGTAATTAATAAATCAATTGATTTAAATGTATTCACAATGGCATCATACGCTTCTTGTCCATCGGAAAATGCCCCGATCACTTCCCAGTCTTCTCCATTTGATCGTACAAGTCTTTCAATTCCTTTTCTTATTCTCGGTTCATCATCTACAATAACAGTTTTGATTTTCCCCACTGTTAATTTCCCCTTTCGATATTACTTAGGCTAGGTTCAACGGTTTTAGGAATTCGTAGATAGACTTCTGTTCCTTTATCGACTTTACTTTTTATTTGTAAGCCAAATTCCTCACCAAACATCATCGCAATCCTTGCATGTACATTGATAATCCCAAATCCAGAATCTCTGCTTTTCATTGGATCAGATCCTAATAAATGATGAATCCTTAACAAGGTGTTTTCATCAATTCCAGGTCCATTGTCTCGGATAATAAATAAAATAACCGACTTACCATCTTGATTGATTTCTTCAACCACTTCGATTTCGATTTCGATTTCCTTTCTTTTTTCTAATCCGTATTTGATTGCATTTTCAATGATCGGTTGTAATACAAACTTCGGTGTATAATACTTACAACTTTGAACCTCTTCATGAATTTGAAAGGATAACCGATCTTCAAACCGAAATTTTTGAATATCCAAGTAATCACGAATGTGTTGAACTTCACTAGCAATTAAAACTAGACTGTCTTTATTACTAATCGAAAATCTCATCATTCTTCCTAACAATGTAATCATATGAACGCTCTGTTCTTGCTCGCCGTCTTCAATTGCCATTCCGATTGTTTCTAAGGTGTTGTACATAAAATGAGGATTAATTTGTGATTGTAATGCGTATAACTCAGCATTTTTTTGCCGAATCTCTATTAAGTAGTTTTTTTGAATCAATTCTCGTATTTTATTAACCATGGAACGAAAACTTTTTGCTAAAATACCGACTTCATCATCTGAATGTATAGGAACTTCTACATTAAAGTTGCCTGTTTCTACATCTTTCATAATATGGCTTAATTGTTTAATCGGTTTTGTTACTGTCCAAGCTAAAAAAATAGATATAACCGTCGAAATACAAGCCATTATAACAAAGATTAAAACGGTTACATTTCTAACAATATCTGTTTGTTCCGTTAGGTTTTTCTTCGGTATACTATGTCCTAAAATCCAAGGAAATTCTTTACCTTCATCTAAACTAATTAGTGTTTGTTGACCATTTACATTTGTACGGAAGCTTCCATTAAATAGTGGAAAATGCTCAATTTCTTTCATTGTTTTTCCCATTCGATCTGGATTTGTATGATAAAAAATCTTACCTTGTTTATCCATAAGCCACATTTCAGTATTTTCTTTTCTATTCAGGTCTTCTAGAACTCCCTCAAAAAAACTGACATTTACAGCTAAATATAAAGTACCTAAATATTCTCTATTATCAAAGTCTGTAATTTGTTTAACAAGTAATATAAATGATGGGTTGTCTTTAAATGTTAGATTAATTTGATTGGATAACAACAGATCCATCTCACCGAACTGAATCCGATCATTGGCATAAGGTAAAGATCCATCCTCAAAACCAAATCCTTGATAAGATGTTCTTGTACTAGCAAATAGGCGTTGATTTGAAACTAAAAATGCACCCAATATATCAGAATTATTTGATGTAAGGTAAATACTAGATAAATAGTTTTGAACAACATACTTACCTCGAAGCTGAGATGACTTATTTTGTACCCCGTGATTCCTTAAAACTTCCATCACTTCACCAGAGCTATATATAAGTTCAGGCAAGCCTTCAAGCTTCCTAATTTCATTTTCAATATTTTGATTTGCTTGATTTAATAATTGTGGAACATATTCTCCAACCTGTCTCTCAATAGATTTGGAGAATTGGTTATAGACAATGAATCCTAATGTGGCCATTGGAATGACTGTTAATAATATGTAGGTAATGATTAATTTGTTAGATAATCTCAAGCTCTTTATTTTTCTATATTTAAAAATCATATTGATCAACATTTTCCTTTGAAATATTAATTGGCTGGCCCATAATGACCATATCATCTTCATATCCAATAATTCCAATATTCTGAATTTGTTGTCCACTATATGGACTCTCACCATTTAGTAAGTTATTTCCCAAGCTAACTGTTAAGTACCCTAGTTTTTGAGGACTCCATAGTGTGATCATTTGTGCAACTCCCTCTTTTAGAAACGGCTTCATTAATAGGGGAGATGATACACCGATTACTTTTATATCTCCTGTCTTTCCCTTATCTTTGACAACCTGGGCAGCTACAGGGGGATTGACAGTAGATATACCAATAATCCCTTTTAAATCTGGGTATTTCTCTAAAACCTTTTGTGTTGCCAAATATGCAGTATGTGGGTCTTCATTTGTTGGTATTACATCTACCCGTTCCATATTCGGATAATACTCAATATTTTGCTGATCGATCCATTTGATCCAATCATTTAAATTCGCTGCAGTGGATGAGCCAGTTAATATGACATATTGTCCATTTTCATTCATTTCTGAGGCAAGCACATCCATTAAATGTCGTCCTAATATTTCTGGGTTGACCATATTAACAAAAAAACTCCGGAATTCTGGGTTGGTATCTGAATCCCATGTAATAACTTTTATTCCTCTATTTTTTGCCTTTTGCAAAGCATAGCCCAATTTTATTGGATCATTTGCCGCAACTGCAATGACATCTACATTACTTTCAATCAATCCTTCTATGATTTGTGCTTGCTCTTCCCAACTAGCGGTTGATGGACCTTTATAAATGATTTTTACACCTAAATCTTTCCCAGCTTCTAAGGCTCCTTCTCTAACAGCGTTAAAATAAGGGATCCCTTCAATTTTAGGTACAAATCCAATCGTATAAGGTTCATCATTTCGTGTCTTTTTTGGTTCAATGTCCTTCTGTTTGTTTCCTTCACCATTATAAACAACTTTATACTCAGTCGATGTTCCCCCAAGTATACTGCAACCACACAAAGTAATTAGAATTAATGTAAAAAGAAAGTATTTTATTTTCACAATAATTCCCTCCATTCATACTATTTAAGAGAACAAATTCATTTAGAGAATAGAGGAATAAAAGTTATAATAAAGTGACTGAATCACTTTCAAAATATATATTGATTTCATCATATCTAATGTTATAAAACGCTTTCATTTTCTTCCAAAAATATATAAGCATATCCTCATATTTATTTTTGGATGTTTAACATATTTTGCGAATTTACACCTATTATGCAGGTACTTATTACTAATACAAAATTATACCATATTAATCTTTAAAAAAATTATTTATATCCTATTAAATTCCCCCCCTTTAATTGTTTTTCATAGACATTGCTGTTTCAATAGTTACTAATATGTTCATCATAATGGAACATAGATTATTGGGGACTTACATAGATTTTACATAGATCAATAAAACACAACCTTTTTTGGTATAACTAGATATATGGTTGTGTAAGCAATTGATCTGCTAGGTGAAAAGCATCATACGACATCGTTTTATCAATACTTGTAAACCTTTGCTTATTTTGTGAATTTGGATGATATCCTCTGGGAGTTCTATAATAATCTACTGCTTCTGACACGTCTAAAGTAGTAATACCAGCTTCATCTCTTTCTTCATGGGTATTCGGGATATAGTTAATAATTAAACCTTCATCACCACGTGCTACAGCAGAACGTTGTTTACTTACTTCATCTAAAGCTTTAATAGTTTAGTCAATGCTACGTGGTGGTCAGTTAAGTATCCAAATTGAGAATGTCAAAAAAGATATATTAATAATTGTAAAAGACAATGGAGTCGGAATGACAAAAGAACAGGTAGATAGACTTGGTGAACCTTACTATTCAACTAAAGGTTCAAAAGGAACGGGACTTAGGATGATGGTAGTAAACAGCATTGTCAAAGCAATGAATGGAATTATTCGAGTTGAAAGTGAGGTAGGTGTTGGGACAACTTTTCGTTTTATTTTCCCACATAAACTTTAATTAAATACGTAAATTGAACATTCAAGGAACATAGAAAATAAGAGTTTATCTTACAATATAGAAGATAAGTCTTCTTATGTAAGCTTATTTGATAGATCCATAGAGGAATTGATATAATTCTTCCTCTTTGCACAAATACGGTTAGGGTATTGTTTTATTTCTGCTATGTTTTTCACAGAAGAATTAAAAAAACAATATAATCCTGTATTTTATATTAACAAACTTCCCCTGTTAAGAACCTAATTTTGCTATCTTATTCCTTCCAAACGTAATAAAACTCCTGGAAATATTAATTACCAGGAGTTAGAAGCGTTTTCATTTTCATTCTTATAATGCAGCAATATCGTCTTTGTTTACATTTGATTTAATTTGTGCAATTCCCTTTTGAATGTCTTCCATTCTCTTAGCATCAAGATGATAGAACTTCATTGCTATAATTGATACGATCAAGCAAAGAGCTGGTAAACCAAATGCTAATACTAATGTTGTAACAAACAATGGTGTGGTTAATGAATCTCCAACTTCAGGAAATTGTGACTTGTAACCAATAATTCCGACAACAGCACCAACTATAGTAGGTGCTAAAGATGAAACAAGCTGATCAATAAAAGAGAAAATCGTTCCCATCATCCCTGGTACGTAACGTCCTGATTTATGTGTTTCATAGTCTGATACATCGGCGATCATTGGAACAACTAATGTTGTTGGAATATTGGCAAAGCCTATCGCTACTGAATATAGAATTAAGAATAAGACAGTCGAAACTCCAATACTCTTAAGTGAGATTGTTGACGGATTATCTATTAGTAAAAATAGAACAATTAAGCCCGCAAAGCCTAGTATTCCGATCCATGCTGAAATAACATATGACTTTTTTAAACCTGTCTTTCTAGCGATGCTAACAATATAGAATGTAATAAATAAAGTTGGAATAATTGTAATCATACCAATTGTACCACTTAGCGTATAATCCCCTAGTAAAATACCAAACAACATCACGCCTACTACAGAATAACGATTAATGCTCATTGCTAATTTATCAAATGATGCGGAAATTGAAAGCATCTGTAACGGCCTGTTTCCTTTAATAACGCCCCAATACTCACGTAAAGTAGTTTTTGTTCCCTCTTCTGCTAAACCATAGTATTCCTTCTTATCTTTTGCCCAAATACCTACGATAGCGAACAGTGCACATATCCCGGAAATAATAAGTCCATACATATTCAATTCTGTAAATAAAGATAAAGTAAAATTTCCGTGTTTGGGTACTAGATAGTTTGAAACAAAAATTTGTCCCCCAGTGAAAACTCCAATGTTATAAACACTATCAAAAATTGCATAAAGCGGACGCTGTTTTGGATTATTTGTTAATACAGTTTGACCAGCTTTTGTAACACTGCATTGTAATGAATAACCAATTTTGTTGATAATCAACATAGCCGTAAAGAAAATGAACTGCACCGATTCTGGCAATAAATGAGTAACACTAAAGATAATAACGATAGTACCAGCAGAAATAATATTTCCTACTATAATTAACGGTGTAAACTTACCAAACTTAGACTCAGTCTTATCAATGATATATCCAATGGCCGGATCAATTATTCCATCGAATAGCCGTGCTGCCATTAAAACCGAACTGATTATCATCACAGCAAGTCCTGCAATCCCTGTAGCATAATAAGTAACAAACCCTAGTATAAAAGCGTGAAGATTCGTGGATGTGTTGTTTAGCGTAAAAAAGGCAACTTGCCATAGTTTTGCTTTATTATTCGTTGAATTTGACATAATCCCTACCCCCTTATTAAATTAAGCGATCTCATTTAAAGATATAAAAAGTTGGAATATTCCTTATCAAGAAAGCCCTTTCATTAAAATCTAAAATTCAAGCTATATTATTTACAAAGTCAAAGTGTTGGCTTAACCAGTACTTTGACTTTGTGTAACCGTTTGTCTTTTAACCTTTATAACCAAAGTCCGGTATTTCTTTCCAACGCTCTCTTAAATGGTGTGCAACAGCCTTTGGTTTACGATCACGGGTGAAAATACCTTTTTTATTACCTTGAACACGCACTATTCCTTGACTTGTAGCAAAATCAGCAAAGTTCCACACTTGCTCACCAATAAATTCCTTATATTCATCAAAAACTTCATGACTTGAACGGTAGAATTCAACCTGAAATTCTTCTGTAAACATAACAGGGTCAACATCATGCAAACCTGCTATCGTATCTGCACCATACTCTGTGAACATAATTGGTTTTCCAGGGCATCGTTTTCTCCAGCCGTCCAGTTCTTTCCCAAGATATGCTTTGACGATATCCCATTCACCACCTTCGATATACCATCCATAGTAACGATTTAAGGCAAGTATATCGACAATTTCAGCGATCTGACATTTTTCTGGGCTTGACTCTACATGAGTTACGATTGTAACAGGCCTCTTCTGCGGATCAATTTCTTTTGCCAAATTCACAAGAGGCTCAAAATATTCACGAGCACCTTCCTCCTCTGAAGCTGGTTCGTTTGCAATAGACCACATAACAACACTCGGATGATTTTTATCCCGTGCAATTAAATCTTTAATTACCTGGCAATGATGGTCGTATGTTCCAATATGTTCCCATGTATTACGAAACTCCCTTCCACCAAAGAAAGTAGCAGCAAAATTTAAATGAACACCAACAGCTGGAGTCTCATCAATCACAACAATACCTTCACTGTCTGCCAAACGCATGATTTCCTCTGAATACGGATAGTGTGCAGTACGGAAGGAATTTGCACCAATCCATTTCATTAAGTTGAAATCCATGACATTTGCAGCTTCGTCAAATCCTCTGCCGTGAATTGCAGTATCTTCATGTTTACCGAATCCTTTAAAATAAAATGGTTTATTGTTAATTAGGAACTTACCATCTTTTATTTCTACTGAACGTACACCAAATGGCTGTTCATATACATCAACCACCTTACCATCTTTAATAAGTTCGATTTTTAATGTATAAAGATATGCATTTAAAGGTTCCCACAGTTTTACGTTTGATATATAAAGAGATCCTTCTTCCCCTGATGCTGACGCTACAGTTAAACCACTTTCGTCTATAGCACTCACTGTTACTTCTGCATTCCCAACAATATCAACTTTATATTGAACAGTCCCATCAGTATCAGTAACAACAGCAACATCCTGTAAAAATGTTTTCGGTGTTGTATATACCTTTACTGGTCGATGCAGACCAGCATAGTTAAAAAAATCAAAATTTGGTTGATTCCTTATTACTTTCCCTATACCTTCAACCTCACGTTCTTTGTAAAAACCAACAGGTAAAGTTGTTTCATCTAATATATTATCAACCGCAACAGTTAATCGATTCTTTCCACTCTGCAAGTATTCGTTAAGCTCTGCTTCAAATGGTAAAAATCCACCTTTATGCTCAATTACTAGCTCCCCATTGATATATACTTTTGCTTTATGTGTGGCTGATCCGAATCGAAGAACAATACGCTCTGTTGAAAATAGTTCTGGAACAATAAATTCTCGCTCGTACCATACCAAACCAACATGATTACGAATATCACCAGTAACACCAACATCATTAAAAGAAGATGGTACAGCCATACTGATCGAGTCTGTTAATCCGTTTTTATACCACTTTTCATGAAGTCCTTCACCTTTATCCACTTTAAACCGCCAGATACCATTTAAGTCAATGACACTACGTGTTTCAGTTATAATTGGGTATAACATATTTGTTGACTCCCCCGTTCTTCCTTTTTACCTAGGATATTAATCTCTACTAAACTTTTGAAACCGATTTCTTAAAATGATTATAGTTTTTATTTTTATAACATTATGGTATGTTTTACAGATAAAAAGTAAAAATTACACATAATTTTCAATTACATTTACTTGTTCTAGGGGGTTTAAAAATGCTTAACTCACTTGAAGGTTTACAATATATTTGTAGATTAGTATTTAACTTGCATAAAATACCAATCTTCTTATTTGATAAAAAGGGGAATTTAGTATATGAGATATTAACCGATTTTTCTCGTAATCCGTTGTATCCCTCACATGAGGCTATAATAGTTCAACTATTTTCAGGTACTACTACTTATCGTGTCCCAATACTTAAGGAATCTAAATACCTTGAAAAGTATTTCTCAATCAGTATCTATTCAAATGATCAATTTATCGGAACGATCGCAGTTGGTCCTGTTATGAATTTTAGGATGACAGAAGAAACCATTAATGGCCTCTTTAGAGATCATAATATAATAGCAACCAAGGAAGAAATGATCCATTATTATAAGCAAATTCCCGTTTTAAATAATTATGATTTTATTAATTTAAGCATGGTCCTTCACTACATGGTTTATCAACAAAAATTAGAATTGGTAGATATCTTAAAAAATAATGAAATAATGGAAAGAGAAGAAGATGATATAGAACAACCAGACATACATATAACTGAACAACTTCAAAATAACAAAGTTCATACGGACATTTCAGTTGAAAGGAAAATTTTGGATTGTGTAAAAATGGGGAGAAAGGATGAACTAAGAGAAACTTTTCATGCCATTCTTAAACAGGGGAAATTAGGAATACTTTCGAAAACTAGTTATTTACGGAGCCAAAAAAATCTAGGTATCTCAATCATCGCACTCGCCACAAGAGCTGCAGTAGAGGGCGGACTTTTTCAAGAAATTGCCTACAACCTTAGTGATTTATTTATACAGAAACTTGAGGAATTAAACGAGAGCAAGGAAGTCACCAAATTAACGGAAAGTGCCTTATTAGAGTTCGCAGAAAGAGTTGCACATAGCAAAAAATATAAATATTCCAAACCAATTAACATGTGTCAAAATTATATATTTACTCATCTATACGAAGATATAACCCTAACACAACTAGCTGATTTAACTTCAATGAATCCGAATTATCTTTCAGTACTATTTAAAAAAGAAGTTGGAATTTCGCTTCGTCAATATATCCATGAGGTCAAGGTAAACGAAGCAAAAAACTTATTGACTTATACTAGCTATTCTTCTTCAGATATTTCCAGTCTCCTAAATTTTCATGACCAAAGCCATTTTATAAAAGTATTTAAAAAAATTGAAAGAGTAACACCAAAACAATTTAAAAATGGGTATTTTAAATTTCGCGAACAGTAATTCAATCGGTACCAAAGTTAAGACAATAATGTCATGATATTGCATAATTACCTCCACCCATTTTACTTACTCGGGTGGAGTATTTAAATATATCCATATCGACTTTAAGTATAAAAAAGTGGTTTATAGGCTAGTTTAGAAAGGCAATAGTGAGTATAGCAGATTATTTCAATTGACTAGTATTGATGAAATAAAAAAAGTAGGCAAGGACACAATGGAAAAAGACGACATTAGAATTTCATTTTCGCAGTTCGAAATACAAGAAAATTATTAAATATTATCATTCATGATAAAGAAGGTGGTTTTCTTATTGCGCAAAAAGACCGTCTATGATAGCCATGTTCTTTTTCTACTTTTTTACTCAAAAATAACGGGTCCCTCTAATCTTTTTATAGATACAATGAGGTTATGGTTCTTTACTCCGGGCAAGATACGGGACGCTCACAGCCGCTTTATGAATCTACTTTTCTTCTTGCCAATACCCAAGCAAATCTCTGTGCACTATCTTTAACCTACTGATCTTCCATAGCAGTGTTCCGAGTCGTGCACTGACTATCTGTTTCCACTATTTACGCATGTAACGCACGAGCCCTATACCAGTCCCACAGTTTTGGACAAGGATAGTTTTTGCGTCTAAACTAGCAGCGTGAGCCAGACTATATAAAAGCGACTTCTTGTCGCAACATAATCATCATTATAGGAAACCGCATGCTAAGTAGGCTTTTAAAAGCTTTTTTATTTATAATAAGTAATCAATAAAAATAAATAAAAACACCGTTTTCAATAAACGGTGTAATAAAAATTCGTCCTAAAATAAGTTAGCTTGGATCATTTTCATCTAAAGAGAGGGTAGTTACGTTTGTATACTCTCCTCTAGAAATTTCCTCTGGGGTGGCATCTTTTTGCAATTCATCTTCAGTATTCATTCCTTCTGCAATTGTTGGTTTATCAGTTGAGTTTTTTTGTTTTTTCATCTATTACACTCCTTTCAGGTGTATTTTCCCCAACAATAAACCTTTCATCCTCTGGTTATAAAAGTTCAAAACCATTGCAATTACCGGCTGTTTAGATAAGATGCCGGCACCAGCTAATAATATGCCTCCCCAACTAATAGAGGGATTGCGGAATATAGACTTCTATCATTCATCTGATCAGAGTTTTTATCATAAAATCATCACAATTGTAGAAACGATGTAAGAATTTGTTGAAATCAACATAACATCAACTGACAATATATTTATACTCTAGCTGCTTGACTTGTAAATCCTATATCTATTTATGTAAAACCTGCCGTTATTTTATTTGATTATGACGGTTTTTTTATTGGAATAATTGTACGATTTGATTGTTTTTTGATTTTTTTTCGATAGACGATTTTAGACAATGTGACACTAAATTCATATAAAATGAATAGTGGTACGATAACCAATATATCTGAAATGATATCGGGTGGAGTTATGAAAATAGCTATGAGGGTCAGTAAAAAGTACGACAGCTTTCTAGCCTTAGAAAGAAGCATCGGATTAATGACACCTATAGAAGTAAGGAACATAACAATGATTGGAATTTCAAATAGAAATCCAAACGGCAGCGTTAAGTTAATCATAAATTTAAAATACTTTTCGGCCGTAAACATGGTTTCAAACTGCCCTATAGATAAGGATAATAAAAAGTTAAGAACAAGTGGATACACGACAAAATAACCGAATGAAAGTCCTGTAATAAACAAAGTAAACAATCCAGGAATGTAGGCTAATGTTATTTTTCGTTCTTTTTTCGTTAGTCCTGGTCTTACAAATAACCACGTTTGATGTGCAGCAATTGGTATGGTAAGCGCGATCGCACATACTCCTGAAATCATAAAATATACCCAAAGAATTTCACTCGGTCCTAAAACGGCTAAATCACGATTAAGATCGCGAATAAGCCACTCATAAATGTCCTTCACAAAAATGAAGGCACCAAATATAAATAAGATAAAGGCGAGTAATGTAATGATGATTCGTTTCCTTAATTCTCCAAGGTGATTAACTAACGTTAACTCTTGATTTTTCATATAAGGATCTTCCTTCTTCCCTTTAGAAATAAGAGGAAGATGTAAGCTTTAACCTACATCTTCGACATTTTTACTTAGATTGACCACGATCTTCTTTTTCCTCTGACATTAAATCCTTTGCTGAGCTTTTAAATTCTCTTAATGTATTCCCAAATGCACGACCAATTTCAGGTAACTTGGATGGACCAAATATAATGAGAGCAATAATTAATATTAATATAAGTCCAGGTACTCCAATATTTTGTAACATGTTGTTTCCTCCATAAAAATATATTTTCAAACGATTAAAACGGATAGATGAATGATATTTACCCTTGTATCACTATTTCCTTTTCTCCACTATTTAATGGTAAAGGATTCATACTTTGATCGTTCGCTGTTAAATCAATTCCATAATCCTTTGCAAAAACCATGTGAGTTTCGACAAGAACATCCTCTTTATTTTCATCTAAATTGAATACTCTTGCTCCACGAAGTCTATTCCTATCAGCACCAGAAAGACCATACGTACCGAAACCTGTGTTTCCAGCATATCCAAGCAAAATTCCATAATAGTTACCACAATAGGTGTTAATATGATCATGCCCGCAGAAAACGCCTTTAACGTCTCCCCTATCTAACATAGCAGAAAACAAGCCGCCGTTAACCGGTCCTGGACATTCATCTTCATTTCTTTCACCTACTATTTGATGCTTTGCCACTGCCAATTCATGATTTGCTGCTGTTCTACTATCCACACTGCCATACCACATGAAGCGATGTTCCCAAAGAGGGATATGAATGAACACGAGCGAAGGTACTTTATACCCGTATTGCTTTTCAATTTTCTTAGATTTCTCATAATACCAATTAACTTGATTAAAACGGAGCCAGTCCCATGTCGGGTATCCTTTAAAATCTTGCCCAGCTATTTGTGCAGGAGCATATCTACCACTATCAAGAAGCCAAAGGTTAAATGCGGCTTTATTACCTTTCGATTTCTTAATTAACAGGTTCATATTCCCTGTTCCAGTAAGACCTTTTTCTCCAGGCTCGTTCATATTATATTTGTACTGCATATAGAACTTCAGCATGTCCTCCTCGACCATTCCGCTCTTAGAAGAGGAATCTTCATCATGATTTCCAAACGTAACTGCCCATTTAATCCCTCTTTTTTCCATCGGTTGTGCTACATTATTTAGGGCTTGTTTCATTTCTAATTCCGTATCACAGCCTCCAGATATATTGTCACCGTTAAGAACAACAAAGTCCGGCTTTTCTGAGTCAAGAACTTTCTCCATAAGTTCAAGTGTTCTGCGATCAATACGTTCATCATCTTGAGTATCGTTAAATTGTACGACTTTAAACTTTCCATCTGAGTTGAATTGAAGTTTAGTATTTTCTAGTTTTTCTGCATGTGCTTTGTTCGTAAATAAATCTCCCGGCAATCCAGCAGACGCAGCTGTTAACGCTAGCGTACTCATTCCTCCTATTTTCAAAAAACTCCTTCTGTCCAGCCCTTTGTTTTGATCCTGATTACTCATAAAAATTACCTCCAATTTTTTAAAATGAATAGAACCTAGCAATCGAAAAGAGAAAAAAAGAGGGAAATTCAAAAACTAGCAATCATTATTTAAAATTGAACTGCCGCCATCTCCCTGTAATCTACTTATTCATCATAGAAAAAAAATATTGATAGATTATTAATCATGCTAGAAAGATAAGTAAAAAAAACAAAGAAAAAACAGAAAACAAATAAACCAAAGAAACCACACTAATCGCATTTATTAAAGAAAACACTCAAATTTTTAGTAGAAAAGATCGATAAAAAAGAGGTTTTTTGATTTTGTTTCACTTACCATTTTTGTTTCATTTACAAAACTTAATATTTTCGTAGTCTTTTTTTTATATTTGGTTTCTATAATTGATTAAAACAAAACAAAACAAAATGATTGAGGCATTGGGAGGATAAAATGAATAAGTCTTTAATTGCAGAAAGGTATAGAGCAATCATTAGAGAACTTGAGATAAAAAATAAAATTAATGTAGTAGATTTAGCAGCAAAATTAAACGTAACACCTGAAACGATTCGAAAAGATTTAAGCGTGCTTGAGGAGAAAAAGAAATTACGCAGAATTCATGGTGGAGCTATTCAATATTTTGGTTTGATTAAAGAACCTCATTTTAATAAAAAAGTCGGCATCTCTCATAATCAAAAAAAATTGATAGGGGAAGCTGCCGCAACTTTCATTATGAATGGAGAAACAGTTGCTCTAGATGTAGGGACAACAACCCTTCATATTGCGAGTTCAATTAAAAACGTAAAAAATGTTACGATTGTAACCAACTCTTTAGCAGCAGCCGAAATCCTAAATAATCGATTAGAAAATCAATTATTTGATGGTAAAGTAATCGTACTTGGTGGAACGACTGATCCCCTGCAACGTTCAATTACTGGATCATTAACGAATCATTTATTAGAGCACTTTTATTTTGATAAAGCGTTTATTTCATGTGGAGGAATCAGCAAGGAAGGAATATGTGATTACAATATTGATGAAGCAACTGCATCTTCTATTATGATGAAGAGATCAAGACATGTTTATGTTGTAACTGATTCTTCCAAAATTAATCAAAAGGCTCTTTTTCATATAGGGTCATTCTCCTCAATCGATTGTGTTATTACAGATCAAGAAATGCCTATTGATTGGTCTAAAGATGCTGTGATTAGAGAGAAAGATTGGATAAAAGTAGGTGTCATGAATGAGAATTGATTACCGTAAAGTATCGAGTGGATCATATTGAGGATTAACGAATATTTCTTTAAAAACAAAATAGGCTAAGTAGCAATTATCATGCAATACTTGGCCTTCACTCATTAAAAAATAAACAATGTAAATCACAATAACCTTAAAATACAGTAAATCGCAAATTTTTATTTTCCTCTTAAATGCCTTTTAATTCTTATTATGCTAAAAGCTAGCATTTGTTAAAGAAAGACCAACTGAATTTCTATTATCATTTAGCTCACATAATATAAAAAAATGACGTGCTAAAACTGTTACCAGTTTACACGCCATTTTCAATGTCATTTAACTATATTGACCTTAAAACAGAACCCTTTAAAAATGCTTGCCCCGTCATCATTTTTATATTTGAGCTTGAAGTTCATTTACAAACTGTTTTTGTTCATGTTTAATATTAGCTTGAGCTGCTGCAAGTCGTGCAAGAGGTACACGGTATGGTGAACAGCTTACGTAATCCAATCCTACTCTATGGCAGAATTGTATCGAATTTTTTTCTCCTCCATGTTCTCCGCAAATTCCTGTTTTTAACTCTGGTTTTGTTTCTCTACCTAGTTTTACGCCGGTTTCTACAAGTTTGCCTACACCTTCTTGATCAAGTGAAACAAATGGGTTTTCTGGCAGAACTTTGTTTTCAATATAGGCTTGGAGGAACTTACCCTCTGCATCATCACGACTAAATCCAAATGTAGTTTGCGTTAAATCATTTGTTCCAAAGGAGAAAAAGTCCGCCTCCCCGGCAATTTGGTCAGCTGTTAAGGCTGCTCGCGGAATTTCAACCATCGTACCTATCAGATAATCAAATTCTTGTCCTGTTTCTTCCTTAACTTGCTGCCCAGCATTAATGACCAATTGACGCATTTCTTTTAACTCATTTACATGACCAACCAAAGGAATCATAATTTCTGGTTTTACGTCCAGTCCTTTTTCCATCATTTCCGAAATGGCATAAAAGATTGCTTTTGCCTGCATGACGTAAATTTCTGGAAAAATCATTCCCAGTCGGCAGCCACGATGCCCCAGCATTGGATTAAATTCATCTAATTGACGTACCTTTCTTAAAAGATGTTCCTTATCTTTTAATTCTTTCGAATGTGGATCTGTGATCTGTAGTTTTGTCACTTCAACCAGCAGTTCTTCCTTATCCGGCAAAAACTCGTGGAGAGGAGGATCTAATAAACGAATGGTTACAGGATGCCCTTGCATAGCTTCAAAGATTCCCACAAAATCCTCTTGTTGCATTGGCAATAGCTTAGTGAGAGCGCTTTCTCTCTCCTCATATGTTTCAGCAAGGATCATATCCTGAACAATTGAGATACGATTCGCATCCATAAACATATGCTCTGTACGGCACAATCCGATTCCGCCAGCTCCAAATTCAAAAGCTTTTTTAGCATCCTCTGGATTGTCGGCATTTGCTCTTACGCCAAGCTTTCTTTCCTCATCAGCCCAGCTAAGTAACAATTGAAACTCGTCTGAAAGCTGTGGCTCGATCATTGGAATCTCACCTAAGAAGATTTCACCAGTTGAACCATCAATTGTAATAATATCTCCCTGATTAACGATCGTATCTCCTACTTTAAACTGCTTTGATTTCAAATCAATTTTTAATGCTTCACAGCCACATATACAAGCCTTTCCCATCCCCCTTGCAACAACTGCAGCATGGCTTGTCATTCCTCCACGGCTAGTAACCGTTGCACCAGCCGCTACAATTCCATGAATATCGTCAGGTGTCGTATCTGGGCGAACAAGAATAACCTTTAATTCATCTTTTGCTAATCTTTCTGCATCATCTGCATCAAATACGACTTGCCCAGTTGCTGCTCCAGGCGAAGCTGGCAGACCTTTAGCCAACTGTTTCCGTACATATGAATCATCAATTCGACGATGAAGCAGCTGGTTAAGCTGATCAGGATCTACACGCATAATCGCTTCTTTTTTATTAATAATTTGTTCTTTTACTAATTCAACCGCTATTCTAATTGCTGCTTGAGCTGTTCTTTTACCCGTCCGGGTTTGGAGAATAAAAAGTTCTCCACGCTCGATTGTAAACTCAATGTCCTGCATGTCTTTATAATGCTTTTCAAGAAGTTCGCATGTCCGGGAAAACTGCTGATATACTTCTGGCATTTCATCTTGAAGGGTAGCAATTGGCTCGGGAGTACGAATCCCTGCAACAACATCCTCTCCCTGAGCATTTATCAAATATTCACCGTAAAGCTTCGCTTCTCCTGTAGATGGGTTACGTGTAAAAGCAACGCCAGTACCAGAATCGTTGCCCATATTACCAAATACCATGCTTTGAATGTTTACCGCTGTCCCAAGATGACCAGGAATTTTTTGAAGACGGCGGTATACAATCGCACGTTGATTGTTCCATGAATCAAATACAGCACTGATGGAGAGGAATAACTGCTCCTTTGGATTCTCAGGAAAAGTCCTTTTAGCATGCTTTTTAACAATGTCCTTGTATCCTTTAATAACTTCTTGCCAATCTTCTGCAGACATTTCAGGATCTGAATCATATCCCTTTTCTTCCCTGATTTCCTCTAAAAATTGCTCAAAATAAAAACCATCCACATGAAGGACAACATCACTAAACATTTGTATGAACCTGCGATAAGAGTCATATGCAAAACGTGGATTTTTTGTAAGCTTTGCGAGCCCCTCCACAGTGTCATCATTCATTCCAAGGTTTAAAACTGTATCCATCATTCCCGGCATCGAATGTACTGCACCGGAACGGACGGAAACAAGCAGCGGATTTGATGGATCTCCAAGTCTTTTACCTGTTTTTTCTTCAAGAATGTTAAGGGCTTCTAAAACCTGAAATTCGATCTCTGTTGAAATCGATTTTCCAGCATCATAATATGTGTTACAGGTCTCTGTTGTTATCGTAAAACCATAAGGAACGGGTAACCCAATTCGGGTCATTTCTGCTAAGTTAGCCCCCTTACCTCCTAAAAGTTCCTTTTTTTGGCTGTTCCCCTCATCAAACATATAAACAAATTTAACCATGTAATACTGCTCCTCTCTTTTTTAACATTGCTAGTATTAAATCAGCCGTCTCTTCTATCGCTTTATTTGAAACATTAATGACCGGACAACCTATTCGTTTCATAATTTTCTCAGCATATTCTAATTCTTTAAGGATTCGATCCAAATTCGCATAATTCGCTTGGGTTGTTAACCCTAAATTTTTTAATCGCTCCATGCGAATTTCATTCAGTTTGTCTGGTGTTATGATTAAACCAACACATTTATTTTTGGGAATATCGAAAAGTTCATCAGGAGGTGCGATTTCAGGTACTAAAGGTACATTTGCCACCTTAAATCGTTTATGGGCCAAATACATAGAAAGCGGTGTCTTTGATGTTCTAGAAACTCCAATTAATACAATATCTGCATGTTTTAACCCTCTTACATCTTGTCCGTCATCATATTTTACTGCGAACTCAACCGCTTCAACTCTGCGGAAATAGTTATCATCTAATTTCCTCATAAGCCTTGGCTGCCTGACAGGATCCGTATTAAATTTTTGTATAAATGCTTCCATAAGCGGATTCATTAAATCAATCGCCATTATTCCTGCTTCCCCTGCCCGCTGGTCAAGAAATTGCTTTAAAGACGGTATGACGATCGTATAGGCAATGATTGAGTTATTATATTTAGCGGCAGTAATGACATTATTAAGATCTTTAATATCCTCTACATAGGAAATATGTTTGATTTCAACATTTTCCCCAAATTGTGATGCAACTGCTTTTACCATCAGCTCAGCTGTTTCGCCAACCGAATCAGATACTACATAAACAATTTCCTTCTTATTCACATCCGACCTCCTATTCCTTTCCCTCTTAATTGTTTCATAGAGTTATTATGTTATACTATTTATCCAATATTCATATAAATATGTTATACTATTTAATAATATATTACAATTAATGATGATTCGTTACAATCCCTTTCTTTGAATATAGTCTAAAAACTCAAAATAAGATGAAAATAAGGATTAAATTATAAAAACTATTACGTTCATAAATTATCTTTAGACTTTTATAGACAATAAAAATGTTAATTTCCTATATTCATTTAAATACATTTTTTGTTAAAAAATCCATTCTCGTTTTTGCATTATCTTTTGTAACGATATCAACGCCACTATCAATCCTTTTGTCTACATGTTCTCCCTTAATTGCTTTTAATGCTTGCTCTACACTTAAGTACCCCATATCATAAGGATTCTGGGCTAAGGTAATACTTAACTTCTCCTCTTCAACAGCTTTCAGCATTCCTTTAGTACCGTCCGATCCAATGACAGGAATCTTTAATTCTTCTTCCTCTATTGCTTTCAGTGCATCTAAAGCTAGGATGTCATTTGTAGCAAACACCCCTTTAATATCAGGATAAGTTTGCAATATGTTACTCATTTCTGATTTCAAATTCACAGATTTGTCATATCCTAGCTGTTCTATGACAATCTCAATTTCCACACTTTCTAAAACCTCTTTTGCTCCCTTAATCCGGTCATTCACAACGGAATTAGTTTTTGAATCGACAATAAACAATACTTGATCCCCTGGATACAGTATTGAAGATAATATTGCTCCTGCTTTTTTTCCTAATCTAAGATGATCTGTCCCAATAAAAGTAGTTTGATCCTTCCATCGAGCATCTTGATTCAACATTATTACCGGTATACATCTTTTTTGATACTCCTTGAATATGGGAATAGTAGCAGATGGTTGAATTGAAGTGACGATTAGTGCATCTGGATTTTGTTTCAGAACATCTTTCAACATAACTATTTGTTTTGAAACTGAATATTGTGAATCAGGCGCAATTACTTTCCCATCTATATTAAAATCATCAAATCCTTTTTCTATTCCTGCTTTGATGGTCTTCGAATAATCAGTGTTTAATTCTTGTAAAACAACAACAACTTTTTGGTGTATATCTAACAACTTATTGGAATAAGAACAATCTCCTTTTAATCTTCATAACGAATTTTCTATTCTTTTAAATAAAATGAATAATGGCATAATAAATACTTCCATTTTTGTTCTTACAATCAGACTCTATGAATTTAGAAGGAGAGATAAAAGTGATAGATATTTTAAGAATCGGAAGTGCCTTTATAGGAGTAATTGTAGGTGCTGGATTCGCCTCTGGACAAGAAGTACTGCAATACTTTACTAGTTTTGGATTAATGGGTATTTTGGGAGCGATTACGGCAACAGTTCTTTTTTCATATATTGGCATGTGGCTGGGTAGTCACACAAAAACAACATCACATAAAGAAGTTATATACAGACTTAGTGGACGATACCTTGGAAAAGTTATTGACTATATTCTTATCTTTACATTATTTGGGGTAGGAGTTGTCATGATTGCCGGTGCAGGTTCTAACCTGAATCAACAGTTTGGATTCCCTTACTTTGTTGGTTCCACTCTTATGACTATACTAGTCATTTTAACAGGATTATTAAATGTAAATCGTGTCGTTTCCATTATTGGAAGCATTACCCCATTTTTAATATTTATTGTTGTGTTAATATCCATTTATAGTTTAGTAACTATAGATGGAACATTTGTAGAACTTAACCAAGCAGCACAAACAACACCTACTACACTGCCAAACTGGTTTATTTCCAGTATTAATTACGTTTCATTTAACGTTGCTGTAGGAGCTTCGATGTCAATTGTAATGGGCGGAACTGAAAAAAGTCCCAAAACAGCTGCAACAGGTGGATTAGTTGGTGGACTTGTTTTAGGAATACTTATTATATTAATCCATTTATCTATATTTTCTAAAATCAAAGAAGTTGGTGCCTTAGACATGCCTATGTTAGGGATTGGTAGTCATTTATCACCTATACTAGGCATTTTGATGTCATTAGTTATATTTGGGATGATCTACAACACCGCTATTGGAATGTTCTTTTCGTTTACAGCTCGTTTTGCAGAGTCAGAAACAAAGAAATTTAAAATAATCTTTATCAACACTATGGTTGTCGGATATGTGGCAAGTTATGCAGGATTTACCGACCTAATCAGTTATTTTCACCCATTGATCGGTTACCTTGGTATCATCTTAATCGTTACTTTAGTTATTGCCCCATATATTATTAAGAAACAGGATAAGGAAAATTTGTATATAGAAAATTAATTTTAACTTTTATTGATAACAGCAATATAGTAGTTGTTTAAAACCTAGCGGGAGACCTTTAATCTTACTTATTGATTATTCAGAAACTATTTTAACAGTTGTTTGTAATTGAATTTCTACATTACCTCGAATTGCCCGACTAATCATACAGGAGTTTTCTGCTTTCTCAGCAAGTATATATACCAATCTTTTGTCTCGGTCGGAGGCATTTTGTTTCAATACAATTTCAGGACGATGGATAATTTTCTTATACGTAATGATGCCTTTGGTTACATCAACAATTCCTTCTGACGTCATTGTTAAACCGGCCTTATCCAATTGACTGCGCTCCATCATAGCAGCTAGAGTAATAATATAACAGGTTGCTGCTGCGCCAAGAAGCATTTCGTCGGGATTGGTCCCTATTCCGGGACCATCCATTTCCGGTGGGATAGAGATTTTTGTTATTAAATTGCCAGTTTCAATTTCTCCAACATCATTACGTAATCCGGGCCAGGTTGCTTTCAAATGAAAACTATGTTCTGCCATTTTTCTTCCTCCTTGCTTTTGTATCTTTTAGTGTAAAGCATTTAAGTAAGAAAGAGCCAAAATGTTTGTTACATTAAAGAGGAATATTTAGTTTGGTTATTTTTGCACCAAAACCAAAAAATAGGACTGATTCAAAAGGTCATTTTAAGTGTCTTTTTGGGTCAGCTCTGTTTTTTATTAATTAGCAATCTTTCAATCCTTTAATTGTTCAAATTGCTTTGTATATTTTAGGAGTTAAAACATCTTCACCAAAAATAAGGGTAGGAGAATCAATAAAAAGTTGATAGGTAAATCTTTCGCCACAATACTCATGGTTTCACCGGACTTTCAAGTGAAAGTTGTTTTTTCCATTTGCCACTTGATTATTTTAACCATGATTCCAATTATCCGGGTCCCACGAGATAGAGTGCGATACTTTGAATGAACAGCAGAGAAGACCTTCGATAATAAACAACGAAGCATCATCATCCTGTTTACATAAACCACCAACTATTGATCACTTGATAAAGTGAAATAGGTAATATAACAAGTGCAAAAACAAGGAGTATGATATGTACAAAGTTTACCGTACGCTTTCGTTTATTTTGAAGAAAGAGCAATATCCAAAGAATAGCTAAAGACATATTAATGACATCTGATAAAAGCTCAGTTCCTGCCAATGACCTCATCTCCTATGATCTTAGTTTAAACTTAGTTGTGAAAATCCCCTCATATTTCTCTTTCTTATCTCTTTAGATCATATACCGCATGATCATTCAAACAGGTGAACCATGAAAAGCAGCCTTGACTTTTGAGACAGTGCTTGACTGCTTTTAAGGAAAAGATAGTCTTGCACGAGAAACTTCGTAATGAAATCAACTCATGCAAAAACAATCGTTTTATTACCATGAACAATTACTTTATCTTCAACATGCCAGGAAACGGCTTCGGCAAGAACTCTTCTTTCCACATGACGTCCGGCAATTTTTAAATCTTCTGCTGTATAGCGATGATTTATCCGCTGTACATCTTGTTCAATAATGGGTCCTTCATCAAGATCATTGGTTACATAGTGTGCAGTTGCTCCAATTAACTTCACTCCGCGGTTAAACGCTCTCACATAAGGATTTGCTCCAACAAATGCTGGTAAGAAAGAATGATGGATGTTAATAATTTGATTTGGAAACTTGGAAATAAAATTAGGGGAAAGAATTTGCATATATCTTGCCAGGACAATAAAGTCTACTTTCCCTTCCAATAGTTCTAATGCCTTTTGTTCAGCGTCTTCTTTCTTTTCTTTAATCATTGGGATATGATAATAAGGGATGCCATAACCCTCAACTACTTCTTTTAAATCAGCATGATTACTGATCACCATGGGAATTTCCACTTCAATTTCCTTGGATTTCCATCGCCAAATCAGTTCCATAAGAGCATGATCCGCTTTAGAAACAAAGATGGCCATTCGCTTCATCTGTTTTTTGCTGCTCAACGTCCAATCTAAAGCATAATTCTGGGCCAACACATGTAGATCTTGTTCAAGTTTTTCAAATGAAGAATCGAAATCTTCCAAATCAAACTCGATACGCATAAAGAATTTACCTGCTTGTGGATCGGTTGTATGTTGATCAAAATGTACAATATTCGCTTTATGTTCTAATAAAAAGTTAGTTACAGTCGAGATAATACCAGGCTTTTCTGGACAAGAAATTAATAATTTGGCTAGGTTATGATTTACTGTTGTATTCAATACCCTTCCCCCATTCTTTAAATTTGATCTTAAAATGTTTAAAAAGAGAAGTGCCTTCAAAATAACAGAATAGAATGTATCAACACAATTTATTTAAAACGTTCATCATAAGTCGCGTTTTCATTAGAACAATACTATTGCACGATTTCCTTAGCTCTAAGCATGAATCTCCTTACCATCTACTGCTAATGCTGCTTCACCAATCGCTTCAGCTAATGTTGGATGGGGATGAATCGTATGGGCAATATCCATGGCTGTTGCATTCAATACTCGAGCAATACCTGCTTCTGTAATCATATCAGTTACGTGCGGCCCAACCATATGCGCTCCTAATAGCTTATTAGACTCTTCTTCAACAACAAGTTTGACAAAACCATCTGATTCACCAAAAACAAGAGCCTTTCCTATTGCACGGAAGGAGAATTTCCCTGTCTTTACTCGATAGCCTTTCTCCTTTGCCTCATCCTCGGTTAATCCTACACTCGCTACTTCCGGTCTGCTGTATACACATTTTGAAACAAGAGTCGAATCAAGTGGTGAAGGATTTTCGCCTGTCATATGTTCAATTGCGATGATTCCTTCATGTGAGGCAACATGAGCAAGCTGCAATCCGCCAATTACATCACCGATTGCATAAATGTTTAGTTCATTTGTTTGGTAGTACTCATTTGTTTGAATAAAACCGCGCTCCATTTCAATCGTAGTATTTCCAATTCCAATTCCTTCCACATTTGGCAATCGCCCGACGGATACTAATAATTTATCTGCAGTAAATAGCGTTTCTTTCCCTTTATGCTCCGCCTTAATTGAAACACCCTCACCTTTTTCTAACGTTTCTGGAAGCACCTTTGCCCCTGTTACGATTTTGACGCCTTTTTTCTTCATTAAACGCTGTAGTTCCTTTGAAACATCTTTATCTTCTGTCGGTAATATGTGATCTGCATATTCAATCACGGTTACTTCTAATCCGAAGTCAACGAGCATCGATGCCCATTCGATTCCAATAACACCGCCGCCAACAATGATAATAGAATTTGGCAGCTCTTCCATTTGCAATGCTTCATCAGATGTCATCACATATTGTCCATCCGCTTCTAGACCGGGGAGTGTTCTTGGACGAGATCCTGTTGCGATTAAAATATTTCGAGAGTTTAGAATGATTTCCCGTTCTTCGTTGTTCATTTCTACTAAAACATCTCTTGACTCTAAAATACTTCCTTTCCCCTCATAAACATCAATTTTGCCTTTTTTCATTAAATGTTGAACACCTTTAAATAATCGAGTCGTAATTTCTTCTTTCCGTTTCTGTACTTTTAAGAAATCCAGTCCAACTTCAGGGGCAATGACACCAAACTCTTCTGCATTTTTTGTAGTAGTATATACTTCAGCACTTCTTAATAATGCTTTGCTAGGAATACAACCGGCATGAAGGCATGTTCCACCGAGCTTCCCCTTTTCAACTACTGCAGCTTTTAAACCTAATTGAGATGCACGAATAGCAGCAACATATCCGCCTGTACCGCCACCAATGATGACAACATCATATTCTTTTATCATCTTATACCTCTCCTTTTGTGTTTAATTTGAAATGCTTAAAATACAAAAAGTACAGAAAAAGATATACAAAACTTGTGATGGACTCCTCCGTCCTTTTGTTTGAAAGATAACTATTAGTTGGGTATCTTTCTTTTGGAAAGGCTTTGTTAAAGTTGAATGTTGATATATTTTAAGTGGTGCTCACAGGCTCAATATATTAGTAAATCCTGATAACGAAAGGTTCCTGTTGGTGAAGATCGAATGATATCTATCATTTTTTGCAACATGATAATTTCTCCATTTAATTAATGATTGATTTTTATAACATCTGAATCAAATATGCCTTTATTCCTTTTCAATTCGTACATATTCTGTCTATAGTCATCTATATTCTTACTTAAATCTAGTGCCTTTTTCAAAATCATAAACCTTCTTCCTTTCTACCATTTATCAAATTTTGTTCATCTAGAAATCCTAAGTATCCTCCATAAAATGAATACAAGTTTTTATATCCATTTTTCTGCTACTCTGACAACCAGAAATCAACACTATTCTTTGATGACAACTTTTAGAAAAGAAGGTTCCCATTTCCATTAATACCGATAGTAAAACTAGGATAAGTAAATTGAGTATCTCAAATTCCCTTGAACTCTCCCAGTCTATTTGTACCCTACCAACCACGTTCCTGCATTCGTTATGAGTGGCTCAATGTTAAAATTTCAATACCTATCATTGCAGTACAAAGTCCTGTTGAAAAATTCGCAATTACCCTACTCCGCCTGCTGCACGGATGTCTGCCGGTACATGCTCAAGAGTCACTACAGCTACTGCTACTGCTTCTTAGCCATTTTTGCCTGCTCAACGCTCACGACATTCATAATGAAGCCGCCTTTTTGCATTTATGCTATACCTCTTTTTACTCGTTCTGTACCTAATTGTTGCAAATAAACTTCCTCCTGTTAGTCAATTGCGCATGCACTTGAGATAAAGCTCTCTCCAACTAGAAAGCCGTGTTCATCAGTATAATCAATTTGCGTTTCTTCATTTAAATAGCGCTTTGTAAAACGGTCGATACGAAATTGAATACCTCCATATTCAATAACTGTGTCATTTCGTCGCTGCTCATCAAAAACAAGAATAAATTTGACAGACAGTCCGCATCCGCCAGCTACATCGGCATCGATTCGAGGAGATTGTTCTTCCTTCAACCCCATTGCTTTCATCTTGTTCAATGCCGCCTCTGTTAATGAGATAACCATCAAATCCTCTCCTTCTCGCCAATGTCTTATATATCATGATTACACATTCACTTTTGCTGCCAGGACCTGTTCATCCGCATGATAGGAAGAACGAACGAGTGGACCTGCTTCACAATGACTAAACCCTTTTGACATGGCAATTTCCTTCAATTCATTGAATTCCTGTGGGCTCCAATATTTTTTGACTCTCAAATGACGTTTGGTTGGCTGCAAATATTGACCAATTGTCATAATGTCAACTTCGTTAGCCCGAAGATCATCCATCGTTTCCATGATTTCTTCTTTTGTTTCTCCTAGACCAATCATAATGCTTGATTTCGTTGGAATATTGGCATTCATTTGTTTTGCTCGTTTTAAAAACTCAAGAGAACGTTCATATGTTGCACGTGCACGAACTCTCGGGGATAACCGTTTTACGGTTTCAATGTTGTGATTTAAAATATCTGGCTTTGCATCCATTAATGTTTTTAAGTTGTCATATTCTCCATTCATATCGGATGGAAGAACTTCAATGCTGCAAAACGGATTGCGGCGCCTCACTGCCCGTACCGTCTCAGCAAAAACTCGAGCTCCGCCGTCTTTTAGATCATCACGGGCAACAGCCGTAATCACGACATGCTTTAAGCCCATCTGCTCCACTGATTCTGCCACACGTTCTGGCTCTTCCCAATCAAGTTCAGTAGGAAGCCCTGTTTGAACCGCACAGAATCGGCAGGCACGTGTGCATACACTTCCTAAAATCATAAAGGTTGCTGTTTTGCGTACAGCCCAGCATTCATGAATATTAGGGCATTTTGCTTCTTCACAGACCGTATGAAGCTTTTTTTCCCGCATCATTTTTTTTAGGCCTGTATACTCTTCATTGGTATTTAATTTAATTTTGAGCCACTCTGGTTTACGAACATAATCAATGGTCATATCATTCACTCCTATAACGGGAACATAACATAGACTTAAATAAGCCATATTTACGATACTTATATTCTTCAGTATTTATTTAGTTTTTATTTGAAACTACCAAGAATGAACGAGTGAGAAAATTCTTTACTCTTTTCCTTTATTCCTGGTAGTGTATTTTCAACTTTACAATTAGTTTCTCCCTGCTCAAGGCTTAAGAAGGCGAGAAGATTAACAGGTGGAATAACCTGGCTCAATCTAACTAAATCTACTAAGCTCTCGAGATCACTCATTTTCACTCTGGATAACGTGAGCTCCACAACTAATCATTAGTAGGGGGATGCTCCCCCACAACGATGATTTTATGCTTTTACGGTTTCTTTTTCTTGCTCTACCGCTTCCTCTTTTATATAACGCAAGATAGGTTGTCTTGCTGCTTGAACTTCATCTAATCGGCCAATGATCGTAGTATGCGGTGCCTCTAATACGATATCTGGATTTTCTTCCACTTCTTTAGCGATTTGAATCATCACTTCTGCAAAGGCATCCATGGTTTCTTTTGACTCTGTTTCGGTCGGCTCAATCATCAAACACTCCTCTACATTTAACGGGAAGTAGATTGTCGGTGGATGGTAGCCGAAATCAAGCAGACGTTTTGCCATATCGAGTGTTCTAACGCCAAGTTTTTTCTGTCTGGACCCAGATAAAACAAATTCATGCTTACAAACTTGTGAATACGGTGCATCAAAATACGGCTCAAGCTTTTTACGAAGGTAATTCGCATGAAGCACTGCACTTTCTGACACTTGACGTAGTCCTTCTGGTCCCATCGTACGAATATAAGTGTACGCACGAACCAAAATACCGAAGTTTCCATAATATCCTTTTACACGACCCATTGAAAGTGGGTGATTAGAGTTTAATACATATTTGTCACCGTCTTTTTCAACGCGAGGTATTGGTAGATATGGAATAAGTTTTTCATTTACACCTACTGGACCAGCTCCAGGGCCACCGCCTCCATGAGGCCCAGTAAAAGTCTTATGAAGATTTAAATGCACGATGTCAAAACCCATTTTTCCCGGTGTTGTTTTCCCTAAAATCGCATTTGAATTTGCACCATCATAGTAAAGTAATCCGCCTGCTTCATGGATAACATTTGCAATTTCCACAATTTCTTTTTCAAATAATCCTAGTGTATTAGGATTTGTTAGCATCAATGCGGCAGTATCCTGGTCAACATGCTTCTTTAATTCTTCTAAGTCGACTAGACCCTTCTCATTAGATGGAATTGTGACCGTTTTAAACCCGGCAACGGTGGCACTGGCAGGGTTTGTACCGTGGGCTGAGTCCGGAACAAGTACCTTTGTTCTTTTTTCTCCTTTTTGCTCAAGGTAGGCTTTAACCATCATTAATCCGGTCCATTCTCCTTGAGCCCCTGCAGATGGCTGTAAAGTTACTGCATCCATACCTGTGATTACCGCTAACTCTTCTTGTAAATGATATAAAAGCTCTAATGCTCCTTGAACCGTTTCTTCCGACTGATAGGGATGAATACGACTAAAGCCCTCTAAACGAGCTACATTTTCGTTAATTTTCGGATTATATTTCATCGTACAAGAGCCAAGTGGATAAAATCCATTATCAATACCATGGTTTTTATTAGAAAGCGCTGTATAATGGCGTACAAGCTGAAGCTCTGATACTTCCGGAAGCTCTGCTGCTTCATCACGGATCAAGTGCTTTGGAAGTTTATCTTCTAAATTGACTGTGTCAACATCACTTTCCGGTAGGCTTGAACCAACACGGCCTGGACGGCTGATTTCAAAAATTACATCATTATATTCAACCATTTACAACGTCCTCCAATACTTTTACAAATTGGTCAATCTCTTCTTTTGTTCGTTGTTCTGTTACGGCAATAAGCATTTGGTTGTCAAAGCCATAATCAATTCCTAAGTCATACCCACCAATTATTCCAGCTTCAAGAGCTTTTTCATTAACTTCTTTAACTGGACGAGGAAGCTCCACAACAAATTCATTAAAGAATGGAGATTGATTCTTAATAGTAAATCCTTTTTCTTGTAGACGCTTTGCCATGTAATCAGCCTTCTCAAAGTTCAGCTGCGCCATATGACGAACTCCTTGCTTTCCAAGTGCCGTCATACAAATAGAAGAAGCAAGAGCATTTAATGCCTGATTGGAACAAATATTGGATGTCGCTTTATCACGGCGAATATGTTGTTCACGTGCTTGCAATGTTAACACAAATCCACGTTTTCCTTGTTCATCTGTTGTTTGTCCTACAATTCGTCCTGGTATTTTACGCATGAATTTTTTACTCACTGCGAAATATCCACAGTGTGGTCCACCAAAGGACATCGGTATTCCAAGTGGTTGCATATCACCTATCACAATATCTGCTCCAAGTTTACCTGGTGCTTGTAACAGTGCAAGTGCAAGTGGATTTGCACTTACAATCAACAGTGCTCCGTGTGCATCTGCAATCTTTTTAATTTCTGCTAGATCTTCAATAGAACCGAAGAAATTCGGGTATTGAACAATTACTGCTGAAGTATCCTTGCCAATTTGTTCCTGTAACTTCACTAAATCTGTAACATCAGTAGCAAGATCTACTTCTTCAACAGTGTATCCTTGACCTAATGAAACCGGATTTATTATCGCACGGGATTCAGGATGAACTGCCTTTGATATAAGCACTTTTGATCGTTTTGTTGACGCAACTGCAAGTGACGCAGCTTCAGCAAGTGAAGTAAAGCCATCGTACATGGAAGAATTGGCAACATCCATTCCTGTCAATTCACTTACCATTGTTTGAAATTCAAAAATAGCTTGTAACTCACCTTGGCTAATTTCTGGTTGATACGGTGTATAAGCTGTGTAAAATTCAGATCTTGAAATCATATGATCTACTACACTTGGAATGTAGTGATCATATGTGCCTGCACCTAGAAACATTGGGTAATTATTTGCATTTTTATTTTGTGAAGAAAGCTGCTGCATTTTTTTCATTAGTAACGGCTCAGGAACCGCTGCTGGAATGTTTAATTCGCCTTCTAGTCGAATTTCAGCTGGAATGTCTTCAAACAACTCATCTATTGAGGAGACATTTAAAAGGTCAAGCATTTCCTTTTGATCTTGTTCCGTGTCTGGAAGGTATCTATATGTTGCTGTCATATTATTCCTCTCCCTCATTAATGAATGCCTCGTACTCTTCTTCTTTTAAAAGAGATTCTAAATCTTCTAGATTGGAAACTTCTACTTCAACTAACCAACCTGCATCATATGGATGTTCGTTAATTGTCTCAGGAGCATCCTCTAAATTCTCATTGACAGTAACAACCGTACCTGATACAGGTGAGAACAATTCAGAAACTGCTTTAACTGACTCGATTGTTCCCATTGATTCATTAGCTGTTACATCATCATCAACAGATGGGTTTTCAACAAAAACGATATCTCCTAACGCCTTTTGTGCATAATCAGTGATTCCAATTCGCACACGATTTCCATCTAATTTTAATACCCACTCATGTTCCTTGCTATATAGTAAGTTTGCTGTCGCATTTGTCATTGATTTTTCATCCCTTCACATAAATAGTTTTTACTATGATTTATTCGAATTTTAATAAAATGAATTTCACCTGAAATATGCATATAGAATGCACGATGACTAGGAATTACTAATTTCTGAAAAAATTACATTATGTCTCTTTTCATTTTATTTACCTTTTTTATAGAATGGTGTTTTGACAACAACTGCGTCAATTTGCTTATTACGGATTTCCACTTTTAATTGCATATCTACTTTAGCGTGTTCTGCTGAAATTAATGCTAGACCGATGCTTTTCTTTAAAGATGGTGATTGTGTTCCTGATGTTACGACACCAATTTCTTTTCCATCTTCAGAAAATACTTTGTAACCGTGACGAGCGATTCCTCTTCCTGTTACTTCAATACCAACTATTTTTCGTTTTAGTCCTTTTTCTTTTTGTTCTGTAAGTGCTGCTTTAGCGATAAAATCACTTTCTTTGTTCGTTTTTACAGCAAAACCAATTCCTGCTTCAAGTGGGCTGATTTCACTTGAGAGCTCTTGACCATACAGCGCAAGACGTCCTTCAAGACGAAGAGTGTCACGTGCACCAAGTCCACATGGCTTTAAGCCATCTTCGGTACCTACTTCTAGAAGCTTATTCCAAAGTGCTTCCACTTTTTCATTAGCTAAATAAAGCTCAAAACCGTCTTCTGCTGTGTAGCCTGTACGAGATACGAGAACGCCATCGATTCCACCAATATTTACATTTTGAGCAAAGGTGAAAAAGCCTATTTCTGATAAATTAACATCTGTTAAATTTTGCAAAATACTTTCTGCCTTTGGTCCTTGGATAGCAAGTTGTGCAGTGTCACTTGAAATATTTTTAAGTGTCACTTCTCCTTTTAAATTCTGCTTCATCCACTCGAAATCTTTCTCAATGTTTGAAGCATTAATAACGAGTAAATATTTTTCGTTTTCCAATTTATATACTAATAAATCATCTACTGTACCTCCGTCCGGATAACACATCGCTGTATATTGTGCTTGATTAATGCTAATCTTTGCTACATCGTTTGTTACAAGGTAGTTAATATAGCTTTCTGCATCTTTCCCTTCAACGAGCACTTCGCCCATATGAGAGACATCAAAGAGTCCTGCTTCCTTTCGGACAGCATCATGCTCTTCTAAAATGCTGGAAAACTGTACCGGAAGTTCCCAACCTCCAAAATCAATGACTTTTGCTCCATATTTTTTATATACTTCAAAAAGCGGTGTTCGCTTTAAAACTGTTCTTGTACTCATTGATACACCTCCGATTAAGATCTCTTACAAAATAACTGTTCTTTTACCTTTTTACCTGTTTCAGTCATCGCCAGACCGCCAAGCGCTGTTTCTCTAAGTGTTCTAGGCATTTCTTTTCCGATTTTGTACATGGCCTCAATCACTTCATCACATGGAATGCGGCTTTCCACGCCAGCTAGAGATAAATCAGCAGATGAAAAAGCAATGGAAGTACCAATGACATTGCGCTTAATACAAGGTACTTCAACTAGTCCTGCAACAGGATCACAAACTAAACCTAAAAGTGATTTCAAAGCAAGTGCTGTTGCATTCACCGCTTGTTTTGGGGTTCCGCCTTTTAATTCAACAATCGTTCCTGCTGCCATGGCTGTTGCCGAACCGACCTCCGCCTGGCATCCTCCTGCGGCTCCTGAAATAAAGGAACGGTTCGCAATGACATAACCAAGTGCACTTGCTGTGAACAATCCCATGACTAAATCTTTATAGGAAGTGCCATCATTTTTGTGTAGAGAGAACAATACTCCGGGTAAAATGCCGGCTGCTCCAGCTGTTGGAGTAGCCACAATGACCCCCATTCGCGCATTGCTTTCAGAGGTGGCCAGTGAAAAAGTCATCGCATCGCTTATATAGTTTCCTGATAGGGCTCTACCTTGATTTACATAATCGCTCATTTTAACGGCATCACCGCCGGAAATGCCACTTGGAGCAGCTGAGGCATCTTTTGTACCGCCTTCAACTGCCTCCTTCATTTTGATTAGTCGTTCTGCCATCATACTAATGATCGTTTCTTTATCTTTTCGCGATTTTTCTATTTCCATCATCAGCATGATTTCACCAATTGTTTTTTGTTCTCTTTCACAAGCTTCGATCAGTTCTTTCATAGACTGAATTTCCACCATATTGTCTCCACCAGTACCTTTCCTCTTGGTTAATACTGACTAGCAAGGACTGCAAAGTTATCACCAGCGCTTAAGCGAATATCTACCATCTCTTCGTCAATCATAAAGATTTTAGATAAGCCACCGCCAAGTGATGCACCACCTACTTTTACTACACATTCCCCGCGTTTTGCCGTAACAACCGTTGTATTCGGATGTTCAAAGTACGGACAACTGTCTTCAAGTTGAAATTCATAGAATAGTCCATATTGTGAGGTCAGCTCGATCGAATGTTTAATCCGTGCATCATCTGTTTCCATTCCAAGCAATCCGCCAAGAAGGGCTTTATCTGTTCCATGACCTTGATGTGTTTCGGTAAAAGAATCGTAGAAAATAATCGTTGCTTCTTCTGGACATCCGCCTACCAATTCATGAATGAACTTCCCAATCGAAACAACACCAGCTGTATGAGAACTGGATGGTCCTACCATGATAGGACCGATAATGTCAAAACAACTTTGAAATTCCATCATGATACTCCTTTCTTACACGGTGATTGGTTGTTGAAATAATGGATACATTTCACAAATCTCTTTTGTTGTTTCTTTTGCTTGTTCAAGAACGTATGTCTCCCCTTTGCTCTTTAAAACAGCTGCGATGACTTTCGCGATCTGCACCATTTCTTCTTTTTTCATTCCACGTGTTGTTAACGCCGCTGTTCCCATGCGGATTCCACTTGTAACAAACGGACTTTGAGGATCATATGGAATTGTATTTTTGTTGACGGTAATACCGGCTTCTTCAAGCAGCTTCTCTGCTTCTTTTCCTGTTAAGTCCCATGAGCGAACATCTAGCAGTACAATATGGTTGTCTGTGCCGCCAGATACCAGGGTTGCGCCGTTTTTCTTTAATTCTTCACCAAGTATGCCTGCATTTTCGATAATTTGTTTGGCATAGACCTTGAAACCTGGCTGTAGTGCTTCTTGGAAGGCAACTGCCTTCGCCGCAATAATGTGCATAAGAGGCCCGCCTTGAATTCCCGGGAATACAGCTTTATTAATGGCTTTTATCATTCTTTCATCATTTGTTAAAACGATACCACCGCGCGGTCCTCTCAATGTTTTATGAGTAGTGCTTGTCACCACATCTGCATATGGGATTGGTGATGGATGGAGACCGGCTGCAACAAGTCCTGCAATGTGAGCCATGTCTACCATGAATTTGGCTCCAACTTGATCTGCAATTTCCTTAAAGCGTGCAAAATCTATCGTTCTTGGATAGGCACTTGCCCCTGCAATAATCAATTTTGGTTTTTCTTTCTTCGCGATTGCTTCCAGCTCATCATAGTCAATCAAGTGAGTATCTTCTCTCACTCCATAAGACACAATCTCAAACCATTTTCCTGAAATGCTGACAGGGCTTCCATGAGTTAAGTGGCCACCATGAGAAAGGTTCATTCCCATCACTTTATCACCTGGTTGAAGCAGCGCGTAAAAAACAGCGAGATTTGCTTGTGCACCTGAGTGAGGTTGAACATTGGCATATTTCGCACCAAACAGCTTGGTGAGGCGCTCTATAGCTGTTTGTTCTGCCACATCGACAAATTCGCAACCGCCATAGTAACGCTTTCCTGGATAACCTTCTGCATATTTATTAGTCATCACGGTTCCCATCGCTTCTAATACGTCCTGGCTTACAAAGTTTTCTGATGCAATCAACTCCAGTGTTTGATGTTGGCGATGCTTCTCCTTCTCGATGGCTTCAAAAATTATTGGATCATTTTTTTGTAAACTCATTTCTACTCCTCCTTGAAATTTTGTCCAGACTTCCTTCGGCTGTATCAAACAATGTTTTGAAAATTTTAGAATAGCTGAAAACACTAAAATCTCTTTCTCGCTACAAATCTTCTTTTCCAAGAAAACTGCAGCGAGACAAGACGCTCTACTCCCTTTTTTGCACGCAAAAAAGGACAGAAAAGGGTAGCATAGCGTTCTCTACCCTTCTCTGTCCTTTTACCTGAGAGTTTAACTCCATTATTCATAGAGTCTTCCCCTTTGGTGGCGTACTCTATATACGCGCTCTCCAGAGGTGCGTCCCGTTGTGGTTCCATCTACCTGAGAGATTTGTTCCAAGGGTCTTTTTGGAACTTGCTCCTTCGGTGGCTTGTTTCTTGCTCTCTCCCACAACCGTCATCCGCTCATATTGAATTTTCATTATATTTAGAATAATTGTTGGAAATAGGAATGTCAATCTTTTTGTAAGCGTTAACAACATTTTTTATTTTGTAAGTGAAATAAATAACTAGCCCGATGATTAACCATGTTATAAAGCTATTCTAAGTACTTGCGGGCAATTGAAGAACTAAATAGCCACAAAATAGGTTCGCTAATATTGGCAGCAGCGGAACAAACAGTACTTTAAATTTCCTTTCCAAATCTGGCTGAGTTTAGCCAATTGATACATCGATAAAAGCGAAAAGAGTACCGATACCTCTTAATTTTCCGCTACCTGTTCTTGATTCGCCTGATCTGCATGAGTTGCATTCATTTTCCGCATCTTATAAATCGCGATCAGCAAAATAAACCAAACAGGAGTTACAAACAAGGCAATACGAGTATCTTCCGCAAGTGCTAGCACGACAAGAACGAACGCTAGGAAAGCAAGGATCAAGTAATTGGCAAATGGATAAAACGGCAATTTAAATTTGTTCAGTTTCGCTAGATCTGGTCTTGTTTTGCGGTATTTCAAATGACTGATGACTGTAATTCCCCAAATAAAGATGAAACATACTGTAGAAATACTTGTAATCAGTGTGAATACTCCCTCTGGCATTATATAGTTCAACACAACGGAAATAAGAATGACGACAGTTGAAAAGAACAATGCATTGGAAGGTACTTTACGGGCATCAAGTTTTGCAAATGGTACAGGTGCATTTTTATCTTTGGCAAGTGAGTATACCATTCGGCTTGTACTGAAGATGGCGCTGTTACATGCCGAAGCAGCGGATGTTAGGACAACAAAATTGACGATACCAGCAGCTGCAGCGATACCAACTGCTACGAATACTTGAACGAAAGGGCTTTCCGTTGGGACGATGGCGTTCCACGGATAAACACTCATAATGACAATAAGTGCCCCAATATAGAAAATGATAATTCGAATAGGGATATTATTTATTGCTTTTGGAATAACTCTCTCTGGATCTTCTGTTTCACCTGCAGTAAGACCTACAAGTTCAATGCCAACAAACGCAAACACTACCATTTGGAATGAAAGGATAAAGCCATTTATGCCATTTGGGAACATACCATCGTGGCTCCATAGATTCGTGAAACTGGCTGCGCCTGAATTTGTGGAAAAGCCTTTAATAATCATGAAAATACCAATGACAATTAGGGCTAGTATCGCAATGACTTTGATTAATGCGAACCAGAATTCCATTTCGCCAAAAAGTTTTACAGTTGCTAGGTTCATAATTAGCAAAATAACAAGGGCAATTAACCCCGGCATCCACTGTGGTACAGAGGGAAACCAATACTGGGTATAGAGTCCAACTGCTGTTAAGTCAGCCATTGCGATTGAAATCCAGCAAAACCAGTAGGTCCAGCCGGTCACAAAAGCTGCCATATTACCTAAATAGTCTCTTACAAAGTCAACAAAAGAATGATAGTTCAAATTGCTTAAGAGTAATTCTCCAAGTGCGCGCATGATTAAAAAACAAATGACACCTGTAATCATGTAAGCAATTAAAATCGATGGTCCTGCTAAATGTATAGATTTTCCTGCTCCGAGAAATAATCCCGTTCCGATAGCCCCGCCAATAGCGATTAGTTGTACGTGCCTGTTCTTAAGACCTCTTTCCAATTTTTGCTCCTGCATACGATTTTCCTCTCTCTACTTTTCTAGGATATTTGCAATTATAATTTTAAATTAATATCCCAATAAAAGTTTAGTATTATGAGTTAATCTGACCAAAAAAGCGCTTACAAATTTGGATAAAATAAATACTCAGGCAGGATCTGCATGCAGCAGTCATCCCTGTCTATACAAAGATTCCTGTTTCAATAATGACTCCAATCACTAACATGGTTAAATCCAAGGCTCCTAACTTTTTTCACAGGGCAGTTTCTTTAACTTTTGATTGTGTAATGTAGCTAAAAATAGCCTTTTAACGAAATAAGGTCATCAATCACTATAATCAAAACAGAATGAAGATTGATAGCTGCATTGATAGTCTTGTGCTTATCCTCCTCCTTTTGCTTATACCTATCTTTCTCTAACAAAAAAAGGACAGAGAAAAATAGGCATTTTCCTATTTTTCTCTGTCCTTTTACCTGAGAGTTTAACTCCTTTGGTGGCACATGGCTCTCTCCAGAGATGCGTCCTATTGTAGTCCTTTTTACCTGAGAGTTTGATTCCAAATTTATTAGAACTTGCTCCTTCGGTGCTAAACAATGCGTTTAGTCTCTCCCACAATATTCATCCGCTAATATACAATTAAATATATCCTATTCTATTAAAAGCAAAAAGTCAACTTAATATTCAGAATTCATTATTAATTTCAATTTTTAAAAATGCTTTGGAGGAAAGTTGTTTTTAGGTATCTATCTACTACAGATAAACTTTACAGTTATTAACCCTAACATAGATAGTAGAAAAGCCAATAAACAAATCTATATTCAAACCAGGTTGAGAAAATAAAATCCTCAACCTGGTTTATTCTAGTTCTATTAGTATAGATTTTATTATCTATTCATAGATAGTTTATTTATGGAGCAGTCTGCACCACTTTCGCACCGTACATATAAGTCTTCCATCACACCCCACTGTCAGGATCACCATTCTTAGTAGCTTGACTCGGTAATTGTATTGCTAATCTAATACACTGTTAAGATATGATCATCTATAAACCATAACGTACAAATTATTCTTTTTTCTAATCTAATTCATAATACCCGCAAACAACATATCCCACTGCTTTTGCTGCCACGAGCAGGGCATCTTCATCGATATCAAATTTAGGATGATGATTAAAATAAGGTTTTTCTACTCTTTTAGGTGTACATGCAATGTAAAAGAAGCAAGAAGGGAATTTTTCAGCATAGTAAGCAAAGTCTTCAGATGGCGGCATTGCTGGAAATTCCTTCACTTCTTTAATATCTTTATCATTTGCATTCATAAGGAACTCAGCAACCCTTTCTGTTAATGCAGGATCATTATATAAAGGTGGATAATCATTCGTATATGTTAGCTCACATGTTACACCAAATTCTACTTCAAGACCTTTTACAAGTCGTTTAACTTCTTTTTCAATTGTTTCTTTTGTTTCAACAGTCATATAACGGATATCGCCTTCAAGCTCTACACTGTCTTTAATGACATTGAATGTCCCTTTTCCATCAAAAGATCCAATCGTAATCACGCCAATATCAAAAGGACTTAAACGACGGCTAATAATCGTTTGAGCGGCGGTGACAAAATGAGAACCAGCCACAATGGCATCATTCGCTAGATGTGGTGAGGATCCATGACCGCCTCTGCCTTGAATTTTTAATTTTAAATAAGCCCTTCCGTTAAAAGAATAACCAGCGTGATAACCAACAACTCCCGCTTCATCCATTGGCAGCAGGTGGATACCAAATACATTATCTAAGTCGTCTAGCAAGCCGGATTCCACGATACTCCTTGCCCCGCCTGGTGGCACTTCTTCCGCATGTTGATGAATAATTTTGATAGTACCAGGAATTTCATCTTTTAATGTAATTAAGCAATCCGCCAAGATTAATAAATAGGCTGTATGGCCATCATGGGCACATGCATGCATAACACCTTCATTTTTGGATTTAAATGGTACATCCGTTTCTTCGACAATTGGAAGCGCATCAAAATCAGCGCGCAGACCAATGGTTTTTCCGGACTTTCCACCTTTGATTGTCACGACAACTCCGTATCCATTTCCTACATTCGATTGGACTTCTACATTCTTACCTTTATAAAAATCAATAATATATTGAGCAGTTTTTTCTTCTTTGAAAGAAAGTTCGGGATTTTCGTGTAAATGTCTGCGAATTTTAATAATCTCATCTTTACGGGACTCCAACATTTCCATTAATATACTTTTCATAGCTCGTCATCCTTTGAATATTTTTCTAAAATGCATTACATGTGGCGCAAAACATTTCAAACTGCTATTTATTCAACAACAGGGCTTCCAGCTGATTTATTTTTAGAAGTATTAGATATTTTTCCGGCATTTTTTATTCCATGAAGATAATGGATAATTGCACTTTGTCCTGTTCTGTGACTTTTCCATTTCTTGAATAAAGGTATGTAACTTTTTAAATCATACGTAATCATCATGTTTAGCTTGTAACGCTTCTATAGATCCTTCTGAGGGTTGTTTTTTAGGTCCTTTTTCCATGAATGGACGAGGAAAATCCTACGCCTCGAGAGTATTCTGGTCCCTTCAGATAATCTAATCCCCTATCTGCTTTTAAATGAAATGACGATAGTAAATAAAGATAAAATAATCAATATTCCTCCAACAAATGGATTGTGTTCAATTGATAGCTCTTCAACGACCATACCACCAATAATAGAACCAACCGCTACACCTAAATGAAGGGCGGAATTATTTAAACTCTGCTGAATATCAGAGGTTTTAGGAGATGTTTCGATTAAATAAGTTTGCATGGCCGGTGAAATCGCCCAGCTTAAAATCCCCCATATAATTAGCGTAAGAAATAGCATCGGAAATATTTCTGTCGTAAAAGGTAAAATAAAAAATACAAAAGAAAACAGAATGAGTGCCAATAAAATAGATCGTTTTGACCCAAACAAATCAGCCAAAACACCTCCAATACCTCCTCCACTCACTGCAGCCACCCCAAAAATTAAATACACTATACTCACCCATCCCCCATCCAGATCAGTAGTCGTCTGGATGTATGGACTAAAATATGCATATATAACGGTATGACCAGACATATAAAGAAACGTAGTCATTATAGCAAATGTAATTTTAGGGCTTTTTAATGAAGCTAATTGAACTTTTAACGGAACTTGTGTTTTTGGTTGTATGCTGTCCATAAAGAAATGAACACCAATGATTGATAAAGCTGTTAAACCAGTTATCAATATAAATGGTGCTCTCCATCCAAAAGCATTACCAAGTAAAAGGCCAATCGGTACTCCTAAAACAAGTGAAGCACTGACCCCCATTGATACAAATCCAATTGCTCTGCCCCGGTATTTTTCCTCTACTAAACTTGGAGCCATAACTAAACATAAAATGATTAATAATGCCCCACTCAGAGCTAAAATGATTCGTGCAATAAATAAAATGGTAAAGTTCGGGCTCAATACTGTAATGATACATCCTATTAAAAATATGTATAAACAGATTAATGTTAACTTTTTTCGTTCTACCTTGGCTGTTATTACTAATAAAATTGGAGAGGCGATTGCCATTATTAAAGCAAATACAGTAATCAGCAATCCTACTTGCGCCAAACTTACCTGTAAATCTTCTGCTATTAGATCTAGAATCCCGCTGATAATCAGTTCAACCATTCCAATAACAAATGATATGACCATTAAAAAATACACTCTTTTATCCATGTTGTCTTCCTTCCACATCTTTGTCTCCATTTAATACTAGCTTTCATATTTAAAAAATACAATTTTTGTATTATGACAAATCTTATAAATGCCCATTATTTTTCCTCATTCATTTTTGTCTGATTTATCAACATATTTAAATGTTAATTAATAGTCCATTAAATGAAGATCTTCCTTACTTAAGAAATGCGTCCGTTACTTGAATAAGGAGGAAAAACCATTCATCTTGAGCCATTTTCACTACTTTACCTCCTACATAAATATAGAATTTGGTTATCTTCAACTGCTTTTAAAAACAATTAAAGTGGTCTTGCAATTTCATATCCTTGTTCTACTCGAATATTAATTTCACTTTTTTTGAAATATTGGTATTTTAACCATCCATTAGCACTACCAGTAGCCACGTTTCGGGAATACAATTATAATCTGCACGGTTAAATATGATTCTTTCATGAAAGAATAACATTACATATTTAAAGCTGATCTGCAGAACTAAAAACAATGATTTTTAAGAAAAGGAAGAATACTGATGAAAAAGTTTTTATTTTTATTTACATCATTAACTATTTTTTTAAGTTTTTTTGTCCTAAATAATACGGAAGAACCTCATTATGATGATTTTCAAGTTAAGGACACTTCAGAATCAGAAAATAACGTGATCCTTTCAAAAGAAAATAATAAAACTTACACAGCTTCGTTGTCTGCAATTGGTGACGTTCTTATACATGACCGGGTATACAATCCAGCACATATCGGAAACGGAAAGTATAACTTTGTATCTCATCTAAAACAAGTTAAACCATACTTAGAAAAGGCAGATATTACTGTTGCGAATCAAGAATCGATGATAGGTGGTACTAAAATTGGCCTTTCGTCATATCCTTCTTTTAACAGTCCTCATGAAGTGGGTGATGCGTTAAAGCATAGTGGGGTCGATATAGTAACACTAGCAAACAATCATACATTAGATCGTGGAGAAGATGCAATACAAAGTGCAATTACTTACTGGAATAAGATCGGTATGCATTATACTGGTTCTTATGTTTCTTTAGAAGATCAAAGGAAAATCAGAATAATAGAAAAGAATGGTATTATTTTCTCCTTTTTAGCTTATACCTATGGTACGAATGGTATAAAAATCCCAAATGATAAACAGTATTTAGTTAACCTGATAGATGAAAATAAGATAAAAAAAGACATTTCAAGTGCAAAAGGAATATCTGACGTTGTTGTCGTCAGTCTTCACTTTGGAAAAGAATATCAAAGGTTACCAAATGAGGAACAGATCCAATTGGCTAGGCAATTAGCACTAGCTGGTGCTGATATTATCATCGGTCATCATCCTCACGTTCTTCAACCAATGGAATGGATTAAAAGAGAAGACGGAAGACGTTCGATTGTTGCATACTCTCTAGGAAATTTTTTTTCTGGTCAAACTGGAGACTATAAAGATATCGGCGGCATTATGCAAATAAAAGTTGATAAAATAGTTAAAAATGATGAAACAATCATTACGCTAAAAGAACCTTTATTTATACCTACATTTGTGGATAGTAATTATTATGTTACCCCTCTCGCTATGATAAATGGTAATGAATCATTATATAATGAAATTAAAAACCATATGAAAAAATGGATGCCTGAATTAAAGTTTTCAACCCAATTTTAAGGACCGTTACTTAAAAATCAAAAAGGATCTACGCTTTATTTTATATCAACTACCTTCTTTGTTTGAAGATTGAATTTCATCCCCCCCTATGTTTTCTAAGGGATTTCTGCTCTTTTATACACATATCTTTCTTTGCAGATTCGAACATTCGATCTGCAAAGTTTTGAATATAGGCTTCTGTTAACTATTTAAGAAAAATATACCCAATAAGTCACGGTTAAGATTTTCTAACACATACCACTTATAGGTCCAATATTCATATTCTCTAACGTATATTGCACACGCTTTAGAAAATCTTCCGAACCTTTTTTATTACTAGAATGAATAATTGTCGTTGGCCATAGGTCGAGCTGCGCTCCGCCCTGGCAAACTTCAGTTCAGCAAGAATAACAACTCAACTATATTTAGCTTTATCAATTCTGGGGTACTTCTCTGAAATCCTACGCCGGTAACTATCAGGTAGCTTAAGTTAAATAAGCAACTGAAAGGATCTTCTCAGTTGAAGGTACTTTTCACATTGCCCATAAATAGTTTAGATTTCATGTTGTTTTTGTGGGAATATTTAGGTTAACGTCTATTCCTAGGACATTAGTGGAACATAGAATAAATTTGTGTTCACCTTAAAAATCCAAGGACTTAGGAGAGCGATGTATGGAAATAAAAAATCAAAGACAATACCGAGAAGATTTGTTGAAGTGGTGTAATCATTTTTATTTTCACTGGGAAAGTAGAAAACCAAGTTTTTCAAAACTTTTTGATTTAAAAAGCCTAGAAGAATGGGAAGAGTCATTCCGTGGATTAAAAGAAAGACTACAGACAGATTTAAAAGTTAATTACGATGACTATCAAACAGCTAAAAGCTTATATGAACAGTGGGAACTGCTATATGAAGAATCTCAGGGTTATCAGAAAGAAGAATCTGATGTGAGAAATATTGCTGAATTACCATCTGATTCTGATCGGGAAACAGCAATGTTTAGTCAGGAGGTAAACAATACAGTAGAAGAATTAGATAAAGAATGGGTTGAACTCATTCAAATGGTTATTAATTTAGAAATACCGATACAAGAAATCAGAAAATTTGTTTCAGATTATAAAAGGGCAGTAAATTCATAATAATCGTTTTAAATTTTATGATCGAATACAAAAAAGGAAAGTCTACACCCAATTTCTCACACCGACGAAGATTAAGTAATATTGGTTGTAGACCTAGTTTCCCTAAAAAATGTTACTTAAATGATATAGAAAAGAAATTCACAAATAAAAAGTGAATGAATGTTTCCTTTTATTGTACATGTATTTAGTAAGTCCTTCTATATAGCATCAGGCAACGTACTGGCTCCTGTTACTTCGAAATACTTTGCCAGTTAGATTTTATATGAATAGTGAGTTTATGATTTAGATTCTTGAAAGAATAGTCGCTAATGTTTTGACATCATTGAGTATTTCTGTGAAAAATACTCAATGATGCTTATAATCAGAAAAAACGTGCCCAAAAGTTATAATTTTGGGCACCCTCTTTTAACTTTTACTCTTTTTTAACCTGATATTTTTTTATTTTATCGATATAGTTGATTACTCGAACCATGTGTTGGATTTTGGTACTGAATTACATATTGTTGAATTTGCTCCTGATTTTCAGGAAAGAAGAGTTTTATGCACCTCTAATTCAATATAATGACCCGATTGAGGAACAACAATAAAATATTCCTTTTCTGCCTATTTCACATAATCCGATGTAATAAATGGAGCTTTGTTTATACCCATTTTTTAAGGATATAGAACGTCACTTAATTAGGAACTAAAAACGTGTTTTATTTTGGTGATTTGCGAAAGAGCTGCAGAAATCACTATATCTTTAAGGACATATTTACTGCTTCAATAGCATGTATATAAGTTGTGTCAAACAGAGGAACATCGGAATCCTCGGATTTTATTAATAATCCAATTTCTGTACAGCCTAATATAATTCCTTCAGCTCCAGTTTCGATTAAATTTTGGATAACCTTTTTATAATAATCCCTTGATTTTTGTTGAACCTTACCTAAACATAACTCTTCATAAATAATCTTGTTTACAATCTCTCTTTCATTAGGATTTGGAACGATAACCTTTATACCATTATATTCTAAACGTGATTTGTAAAAATCTTGCTCCATAGTATACCTTGTGCCAAGTAATCCTACGGAACTAATTCCTTGCTCATTGATTTTATTAGCTGTTGCATCAGCAATATGTATAATAGGGATGTTAATTTTTTCCTGTATATCATTTATAACCTTGTGCATGGTATTGGTACAAATAACGATAAAATCTGCGCCCCCTTTTTCTAGAGAATGTGCAACGTCACCCAATGTTTCACCAGCTTTTTTCCAATCGCCCTCTGACTGAAAACGCTCAATTTCTTCAAAGTCAACGCTGTATAAAAGGCATCTTCCAGAATGTAACCCTCCTAACCTTCTTTTCACTTCTTCGTTAATAATCCGATAATACTCAACAGATGATTCCCAACTCATTCCACCAATAAGGCCAATAACCTTCATGTTAAATCCCCCTAACCATAGCCATTTTTGTAATTCTTATTTAACATCAAATACAAACCTTCTTATTTAAAAACTTCCCTATAAAACAAAATACATCTTTTAACAAACTTCCATTTACAAAAAGTTAATTCCTTCTAATATTCAGAAAATGGCCCAATAGTTAAATAAGAATGTCTAAAAGGAAAAGCCCATATTATATTACAATTATTCTAAATAAATAAGTCCTTAATCAATCTATTTAAGACTTACGAGCATATCTATTTAAAAATCAACAAATAATAGTAGTTAAATTTAAGGATATATAGGTATCGATTAAAACTTAGGAGGAATATTATGGAGAAAATTATACAAAACTTAGATTTGTCAGCAAAAGGTATATGGTTTCCAATTACATAAGGTACTATCGCTTTTATTTATATGATTTTCATGCCGAAACGATTAAGTTGGAGAGAGATTTGTCTTATCTTTGGTACGATTGGCTATGTAGCAATAATAATAGATGTGTTCATTATGTTAAATTACTTAGATGTATTTGATTTAGGTCGTGACCCCAAGCAAGAAGGAATTGGTGATTTGATATGTTATGGTTTCATCCCTTCCTGTTATGCTGTAATATTTCTTAACTATTTTAAACAGGAAAAGAAATGGATATATGTTACCCTTTTTACTCTCTTGTCCTTCTTGTCTGAATGGATGCTTGTTCAAGTAGGATATATGAAATTAAAAGGATGGCATACTTGGTTTTCTATCCCTGTATTCATTATTGTTTTTGGTTTTTGGTTACCTTGGCAATTAAAGTTAATTCGAAAACCGGCATAAATAAAGGTTTTTAAACAAAATATTGAAACGGTATATCGCATTCACATTTAATACATCTCTTTATAATCATTTGTCATTTTATTTTCTATAATACCTATATTTGTATTGTTTCTTCTCTGCTTTTCAACTGGCCCTAAAAATGAAAAACGAACGCTTATCCATGTTCCAGGATCGCGCCCTTTAATGGAATAACTGTTATATAGCCTCATTCATAAAATCACTTAATCCTTCATCAACTAAACCAGCTAATAGGATGTCAACATTTTTCAATAAAAATCCTATAAACAAAATGATATACTAAAAATATTCATGCCAAATAACCTTCCTCATTTATATTGGAAGGTTTTTCATGTTTTGCCTAATTGTTTTTGTTAAGCTAAATCCAGGAAAGCTTCTTTACGTTTTAGTAAGGCATAAATCCAATGAATAAGCTTATTTACACATGCAATCATTGCGACTTTAAAAGGTTTTCCTTCTTCTCGCTTTCGATCATAGAACTCTTTTAGCTTCTTATTACGAGAGGATCTGATCCCACAGAGAACAGCCATATATAAGGCATGTCGCAGTCTGCTTGAGCCTCTCTTGGTGATTCGATTAATCGTCGCTGTAAATTTCCCCGATGAATGTACACTTGGATCGATTCCAGAGAAGGCAACCAATTTTTTAGGGTGATTAAACCGTTCGATTTCTCCAATTTCAGAAATAATCGTTGCCGCGATTTTTTCTCCGATACCGGGAATCGACTGGATAATCTTATATTCTTCTATTTCTCCTGCCAGGGCATCTATTTGATCATCTAACTTTGCTAGATGCTCTTGGTATTGGAGAAGCAGTTGAATATACATTTCAAGGCTTATCAAATGACTTTGATAGACTATGCTCTTAAATGGGTTACGCTGAGCTGCTTCATAAAGCTTCTTTGCCCTTTCTTGTGCCCAACGTTCCGAACGACTCATACATAAACTCGCTATTTTATCGGTTACCTTGTTTTCTCCAGCCTGTACCACAGATTCTGACGTACTAAATTCCAGGAGTATGTTTAGAGAAACTTTTGAATACAAATCTCCAAATACCCCTTTATATTCAGGAAACACTTGATCTAAAATCGCATGAAACTGTAACTTAGCTTGAACATACAAACCCGTAAGGGTTTCATGTTGTCTAGTAAGATGACGAAGGTTTAAACGTTGGATACCCCTTTTTTTATAGGGTTCAAGCTCTTCTTTGTAATACAGTTCACACAAGCGAAAAGCATCTATTTCATCTGTTTTCACATTTCGCAAACTCGATTTTTTTGCCTGATAAGACAGTAAAGGATTGATCATAATGTATAAATAATTCTGTTCCTCTAAAAACTGAATGACAGGAGTGTGATAATGTCCCGTCGATTCTAATATTACACTTGGTTTTATACCAGTCTCATTTTCTACCACTTTCAAATAATGAAGTAAGGCATCTAGTCCCTCAGTCGTGTGTGATACACTAAAACTTTTTCCAAACGGCTTTCCTTTATCTAAAAATGCTTGAACCTGGCTTTCCCCTTTTGAAACATCCAGACCGATTACTGGATTCATTCTTTATCTCTTCCTCTCCATTTGTTTTGCCAGTAGCCCCTATTCCTCTTGCAGTATCATAGCTTCGCTTGTTATACGAGATCGTTGTCCCAACCAGCCTCAAACATGTTTCTTCAAGTAGGGGGCGGACAGTTTAGTTGACGAGATCATGGTCCCACGCACCCGTACGTCCTACCCTGGCTACCGATATAATAGGTCCTATATAAAAAAGGTCAACCAGTAAAAACTGGTTAACCTCATAATACGAACGCACCCTTTAGCCATCCATGAAGCGCAAAATCGGCGCTTCACCACAAAGAATGAAAATCGTCCATACTGCTTCTAAGGCTGGGAGAGGAAGGTCGATAAACTATGGTGCCTTAGAGCCCATCCGTTAGTCTGACTCCAACGACCACGGTGCACCACAAACTGTCGCTCCCTTACGGGAAGCACTCATGGTAGATTAATCCTTATTCTGATTGTTGCACCAGCCTCCAATTTACAAGCCTAGAAAGGAAGAATTTCAATGGATGTAATCATTGAAAGAGCATGTGGTATGGATGTTCATAAGGACAATATCACTGCATGTATTATGACACCTGATGGAAAGGAGATTCAAACGTTTCCTACCAAAACAGTTTTTCTGCTTAAGTTAATCGACTGGATTAAGGAACATGACTGTACTCATGTCGCAATGGAAAGCACGAGTGTTTATTGGAAACCTATCGTTAACCTACTAGAATCTGAAGGGATTGAGTTTCTAGTAGTAAACGCCCAACACATGAAGGCACTCCCCGGTCGTAAGACCGACGTTAAAGATGCCGAATGGATTGCCCAACTTCTTCGCCATGGTTTACTCAAAGCGAGTTTCATTCCAAACCGTATTCAAAGAGAGCTGAGGGAACTTGTCCGTTATCGCCGCAGTATTATCGAAGAACGTGCAAGACAACATAATCGAATTCAAAAAGTTTTAGAAGGAGCCAATATCAAACTAGGCTCTGTCGTTTCAGATATTATGGGGGTTTCCTCGAAGGATATGCTTCGAGCTATCGCTGACGGCGAGGATGATCCTGAGAAACTAGCAAACTTCGCTCGTCGTACAATGAAAAAGAAAAAAGCAGAACTTGAATTAGCACTTCAGGGCTATGTTAACCCACATCAACGCTTAATGCTTAAAACGATTTTAACTCACATTGATTTTCTAACTGAGCAAATTGAAATGTTAGATCAAGAGATAGCCCAACGAGTAAACTCGTATGAAGAAGATATTGAAAGACTAGATTCGATTCCTGGAATCGCCAGAAGAATGGCTGAACAAATCCTAGCTGAAATCGGTACTGATGTTCAAAATCAATTTCCAACTGCGGCACATCTTTGTTCATGGGCAGCTCTCGTACCTGGACATAATGAAAGTGCTGGGAAAAGAAAATCAACTAAATCTAAAAAAGGAAATAAGTATTTAAGATCAGCATTAACTGAAGCAGCTCAATCAGTCAGAGGGTCAAAAAACTATCTTGGTGCATTGTATCGACGAACAGCAGGACGAAAAGGCAACAAAAGAGCAGCTATAGTAGTTGCCCATGCGATATTACGGATCGCATATTACCTGTTAACTAGAAAAGAAATGTATGTAGACTTAGGCGAAGACTACTTTGATAAACAAAGACAGGTATCAATTGTACGCCATTCGGTTCGAAGACTAGAAAACTTAGGCTATACGGTTACAATAACAGAAGCTTCCTAATCCATTAAACAAGTAAATAAACACCAATGATCAGACGCTCTCCCCTTTTAAAAAGATGAATGAGCTGCGTCTATTTAAGTATTGCCATTTTTCGGATCTAACAGAAGTTAATTTTCATGGTAGTTTAAGTACAATCTTTCACACTTTTTGCCCAGGTTCAATTCTCTTTCATTGACCTTTATCTCTATATCTTTTAAAATTCATTCAGCAGTTGAAAACAAATTATTGGCAATATAATCGTTCCTCAAAAAGCACGGAGAGGGCTTCTTTTTTAATGAAACCTTGCTATCGTTAAGGTTTGTTGGGAAAGGAAGGTTTTCTCCTTATCCGCATTCCTTTGGAATAGTGTAAAAAAGTGGGAGTTGATAGAATGGATTTCTTGGGACTGTTCAAGCAGTTGCCCGTACAAATTTTAACGGTGGCCCTGCTTATTATAATTACGGTTTATTTGATCCGCAAATCCATCAAGCTTTTCTTTGACAAAACGAGCATCTTGGATGAAAAGCGGGAAGAGACATTGATGCATTTCTCCAACCAGGTGACAAAGGTATTGGGACTTGTGATCTTCTTTATTTTTGTGCTTAGCAATTTCTTCGACCTGACAAAACTTGTCACTGGTTCGGTCGTTCTGGCTAGTGCCTTGGCATTGATCCTCCAGCATATCATCCGCGATTACATTATGGGGCTGACCTACTTGTTTGAGCGCCAGATCCATCACGGAGATTATGTAATCATTAATGGAAATCGTCAGGGGAAAATCGAGGAAATCAGCATGCGTCATCTGAAGATCCGCCAATATGACGGATACCTCTATACGGTCTCCTATAGCAACATCACGGAACTTCAGAACGGGAATCGGGGCATGCGCCGGGTGAACGAAAGCCTTGTCCTCAACTATAGGCAAAATCCAGACGATGCTTACAAGGTGATAGAGGAAGTGGCAAATACATGTAATGAGAAGTACGGGGAATACTTGTTAAAGGATGAGAACGGCGTTCCCGTGGAGAGTTTCAAATTCAACCAAATCACCGAACTGAACGTGGATTTCAGGGGTCACCGATATTCATTAACAGGTGTTGTGAAGGAAGCGGATTTCGTAGAAGTAGGTAAAAAAGTGAGGTATGAATTGGCGATAGCTGCCTACAAGAACGACTTGATGATGGCAGAGAGCGGGGGATTGGAAAGCCAACAAGGCTTGTGATCCTCAAGCTTCCTTAAAAACAGAACATCGAAGCCTTTTTCAACTCGGAAATATACGAACCTTTAAAGAAAATAAGAATGGCAAATACCATTAGAAAAGCAATCGCTGCAGAAGGTCTATAGTTTATAAATATTTCTTCAAAAAAGCAGACTGCTATTTAAGCAGTCTGCTTTATCCTTATAATATACCTTCTTTTGCTAACCTGCCCGTTCGTATTATAAGGTCAGCCAGATATTTCTGGTTGATCATTTTTTATATGATTTTATTATTACAGTAGCCAGGGTAGAACGTAACTGCCCGTGGGGCTTGACCCCGTCAAGTAAACCGTTCGCCCCCTACTTGTAGAAACATGATTGAGGCTGGTTGGGACTTAAATCTCGTATAACAAGCGAAGCTGTGATACTGCATGGAGGAATTAGGGGTTACTGGCAAATTTACTAGTTTAGGAGGAGATTTAGAATGAATCCAGTCGTGGGTCTGGATGTTTCAAAAGGTGAGAGTCAAGTTCAAGCATTTTTAGATAAAGGCAATCCATATCGTAAGAGCTTTAAAGTTTCTCATACTGTTGAGGGTCTTAATTCACTTGTAGTGTTTCTTGAGGATGTGAAAAGAGAGTCTGGAAAGAAGCCTTCAGTCATTTTAGAAGCTACTGGGCATTACCAAACTCCTCTCGTTCATTATTTAGAAGAACGAGGATATTTATTGATTATCCTTAATCCATTGATTTCATATAAGGCAAGAAGTTCTAGTTTAAGGAAAGTTAAAACAGACGCAGTTGATGCTTATTTACTTTGTGAGTTGTTCTATAAAGAAGAGTTAGAGCCATATAAAAAGCGTGGAGTCCAGTTACTAAACCTTCGTAATCTTACAAGGCAACATGAAAATATAACTGGAGTCATGATTCAAACAAAACTTCAATTTCAGGCTGTGCTTGAACAAGTATATCCTGAATATAAAGGGGTATTTGGAGATTTATATTCTGTGGTGTCACTCTTAACTCTTTCAGAGTTTCCCTCTTCTGAAGATATTTTGAGAGCTAGTGAAGAAACAATTAGAGACAAGATATTTGAATTATGTAATAGTAGATCAATCAAATGGGCTAATGAAAAAGCGATTCAACTAAAAGCTGCGGCGGCTCGTAACCCTTTTGAAAAGACAGTTTATCAGAGTCATATTTTAAGTCTGGGTATGTATATAAATATTCTTCTTCAATACAAAGAGCATCTATCAAAGTTAGAGTCAGAGATAGATGCCCTCGCAAAAGAAATTGAAGAATATAATATCATCAAATCTATCCCTGGTATCGGTGAAAAAATCGCGGCAACGATTATTTCTGAAATTGGTGAGATAGATCGATTTAATAATCCTAAGAAACTTGTAGCTTTCGCTGGGATCGATCCTAGTGTATTTGAATCTGGTAAGTTTACAGCCACAAAGAATCGGATAACAAAACGAGGATCTAGTAGGCTTCGTCATGCCTTATATATGGTCGTTCGTTGTGCCATTCGTGATTGTCGTAAGAAGAAAACGACGGATGAAATCATCCCTCGAAACAAAAAAATGAGAGAGTTTTACGACAAGAAACGTGAAGAAGGAAAGCCCTTCAAAGTAGCTGTAATAGCTTGTGTAAATAAGCTATTACATTGGATATTTGCCCTTTTAAAGAATAGAACTACTTTCCAAGATATAGCTTAGAACCTAAATCTAACTAAATAACACAAAACCTTCCAAAATTAGACTAACGGAAGGTTATTTGACATGCTTATTTTTAGTATAGCATGTGATTTTTTATATTTTTATTGAAAAATATTGACATACTATTAGCTGGTTTAGTTAAAATTGCCACCCAACGGCAGCTAAGATAACATTTTACCTTTACTTCTTATACTATTTTTCCCTTACCTAAATTTATATGGTAAAAAGTTGGTTAGTAATGTTAAATCCAGTTTTATTAGTGCTTATTTACAGAACTAATACAGTTTATTCACATTAGCTTAACAAAGTAATGTTATTTTAAAATAGCGTTAAAACGCTATGAACAAAAAATATGAGTTATTCGAAAGAGGAGGACATTATGAAATATCTAAATAAGAAACTCGCTTTAGCTCTAGTTCTAACTATATCAACTGCAACTTTCTCTACAGCGTATGCAGCTGTTTCAGAACCAACAATGGCTGCAAACACTGAAACTGTGAATACAGCAATAAAAAATGATGAGCCTACATCAGATAGAATCGAACACTATAAAGAAATGGCCATGTACTATTACTGGCATGGCGGAGATATAAAACAAGCAGAAAAAGAAATTTTTAAGGGAATTACACTAAAAGGTAAATATGATGTAGTTGAAAATGCATTTAAAGAAGCAGTGTTACTTGATCCTTACGATCTGGATTTAAAATTTTCACTTGCATCAACACAAATCATTCAGAAAAAAACATCAGAAGCTTTAGGAACATATGAACAGATATTAAATTTAGATCCAGAAAATTTTAATGCTAATCTTCTTCAAGGACTTTATTCTAAAGCAATTGGAGACAATTCTTCATATAAAAACTCGATTTCAAAGTTAAAACAAATTGATTCTAAAAAGGCAAATGAATATCTTCAAAAGTTAGAAACAACAGATTCTGTTATCAATGAAAAATTAAACACTGCACCACCAGCTAATCTGCCCCAAAAAGACCATGCAATTGTTATACTTGGATACGCTCTTGCAGAAGATGGTTCTATGAAAGAACCTCTTATTGAACGTTTAAAAGCAGGTATTGCCATAGCAAAACAATATCCAAATTCCAAAATTATTGTATCAGGAGGAGTTCCAAAACAAGGAATCACCGAAGCCGATGCAATGAGTAACTGGTTACAAACTCAAGGAATTGAAAAAGATAGAATTATTCTCGAAAATAAATCAACAGATACAGTAGAAAATGCTCTTTTCTCAACTGAAAAGCTAGAAAAAGAGGGAATAAAAGATGTAACGCTTGTTACAAGTGCAAGCCACATAAGAAGAGCGTTAACAGTGTTTAATGAAGCTAGCGATTTTTATGCTAAATTGAATGGAAAAAACAGCGACAGAGACTTTACTAATGTCGTGTATTTAGATTACCCATCTATAGAGGAAGCGCAGAAGGTATCTAAGGATGAAATTCTAGTTATCTACCGTGACCTTCTAAGGACTTCTGGCATCTGGCAATACCCTGGACTCCAAAGATAAACCAAGAGACCTACTGAACTTTTTTGAATACTCTTTCTCAAACTCAGTTAATTAATTAATTCATATAATCCCTTTTGTGTAGACAGTTTAAAAACATGCTGTTACGCAGGAGGGATTAATATTTTTTTCCAACTCTTATCTTCTGTTACCCTGTCCCGTTACCTCAAACTAATAGATAATGCTGATTCAATTTCCGACAAAACCTATCCCCCCGAACAAGCTATGTGGTTTGTTTCAATTAGTTTATTCAATGAGTAAGATTTGAAATCCTTCTTAAACTAACCTGCCCCTTTAGCCGCCCATGCAGCGCAAAAATCAGCGCTGCACCACAGAGAATGAAAATGGTCTAGAACCGTCAATACTGATTCTACGGCTGGGAGAGGAAGGTCGATAAACTATGGTGCGTTAGAGCCCACCCTTTAGTCTGACTCCTTCGACCACGGTGCACCACTGACTGTTGCTCCCTTGCGGAAGCACTCATAGTAGATTAATCCCTGTTCTGGTTGTTGCACCAGCCTCCACTAATATGTCGTAGAGAGGAAAATTAAAATGGATGTAATCATTGAACGAGCATGTGGGATGGACGTTCATAAAGACTCTATCACCGCATGTATTCTTACACCAGAAGGAAAGGAGATTCAAACTTTTTCAACGAAAACCGTGTTTTTGTTAAAACTATTAGACTGGATTAAGGAACACAATTGTTCTCATGTTGCCATGGAAAGCACCAGCGTATACTGGAAGCCAATTGTGAATTTACTAGAAAGTGAGGGAATTGAATTTTTAGTAGTCAATGCACAACACATTAAAGCTGTTCCTGGACGGAAAACTGATGTAAATGATGCTGAGTGGATTGCGAAGCTTCTTCGTCATGGATTAATAAAAGCTAGCTATATTCCCAATCGAGATCAAAGAGAATTACGAGAATTAGTTCGATACCGTAGAAGTATCATTCAAGAACGGGCGAGACAACAAAATCGAATCCAAAAAGTGTTAGAAGGTGCTAACATTAAACTGGGTTCAGTTGTGTCACAAATTAAGGGTGTTTCCGCTATGGAGATGCTTCGTGCGATTGCTGATGGAGAAGATGATCCCGTAAAGCTCGCAAGCTTCGCTCGCAGAACATTGAAAAAGAAAAAAGAGGAACTAGAGTTAGCATTACGAGGCTACATTAGCCCTCATCAGCGAATGATGCTTAAAACAATTATCACTCACATTGATTTTCTTACAGATCAAATCGAGAAGCTTGATAATGAAATTGCAGAAAGAATGAGTTCTTATCAAGATGACGTTGAACGTTTAGATTCAATTCCAGGTGTCGCTACCCGTATGGCAGAACAGATTCTAGCTGAGATTGGAACTGATGTTAAAAATCAATTTCCAAGCGCTGCTCATATGTGTTCTTGGGCAGGGTTAGTTCCAGGACAAAACGAAAGTGCTGGTAAAAGAAAATCTTCCAAAACTAAGAAAGGGAATAAATATTTAAAATCAGCCTTACAAGAAGCAGCTCACTCAGTAAGAGGATCTAAAAACTACCTTGGGGCATTGTATCGACGTACAGCTGCCCGCAAGGGTACAAAACGCGCTGCTATTGTTGTCTCTCATGCCATATTGCGAATATGTTACTATCTTTTAACACGAAAAGAAATGTATGTAGACTTAGGTGAAGACTACTTTGATAAACAAAGAGCACAATCAATTGTACGTCATTCGCTTCGACGACTTGAAAGCTTAGGCTACACCGTTTCGCTGACAGAAACAGAAGCATCCTGATCCAGTCTAAAGATTAGCTTTTTAATTGCCTATGAATCAGGCGCTCTCCTTTTTTTAAAAATGAATGAGCTGCGTCTTCTTTAGTATTGCCTTCTTTTCTTCCTTACATAATTTAATTTTCATAGTAGCCGCCCATGCAGCGCAAAAATCAGCGCTGCACCACAGAGAATGAAAATGGTCTAGAACCGTCAATACTGATTCTACGGCTGGGAGAGGAAGGTCGATAAACTATGGTGCGTTAGAGCCCACCCTTTAGTCTGACTCCTTCGACCACGGTGCACCACTGACTGTTGCTCCCTTGCGGAAGCACTCATAGTAGATTAATCCCTGTTCTGGTTGTTGCACCAGCCTCCACTAATATGTCGTAGAGAGGAAAATTAAAATGGATGTAATCATTGAACGAGCATGTGGGATGGACGTTCATAAAGACTCTATCACCGCATGTATTCTTACACCAGAAGGAAAGGAGATTCAAACTTTTTCAACGAAAACCGTGTTTTTGTTAAAACTATTAGACTGGATTAAGGAACACAATTGTTCTCATGTTGCCATGGAAAGCACCAGCGTATACTGGAAGCCAATTGTGAATTTACTAGAAAGTGAGGGAATTGAATTTTTAGTAGTCAATGCACAACACATTAAAGCTGTTCCTGGACGGAAAACTGATGTAAATGATGCTGAGTGGATTGCGAAGCTTCTTCGTCATGGATTAATAAAAGCTAGCTATATTCCCAATCGAGATCAAAGAGAATTACGAGAATTAGTTCGATACCGTAGAAGTATCATTCAAGAACGGGCGAGACAACAAAATCGAATCCAAAAAGTGTTAGAAGGTGCTAACATTAAACTGGGTTCAGTTGTGTCACAAATTAAGGGTGTTTCCGCTATGGAGATGCTTCGTGCGATTGCTGATGGAGAAGATGATCCCGTAAAGCTCGCAAGCTTCGCTCGCAGAACATTGAAAAAGAAAAAAGAGGAACTAGAGTTAGCATTACGAGGCTACATTAGCCCTCATCAGCGAATGATGCTTAAAACAATTATCACTCACATTGATTTTCTTACAGATCAAATCGAGAAGCTTGATAATGAAATTGCAGAAAGAATGAGTTCTTATCAAGATGACGTTGAACGTTTAGATTCAATTCCAGGTGTCGCTACCCGTATGGCAGAACAGATTCTAGCTGAGATTGGAACTGATGTTAAAAATCAATTTCCAAGCGCTGCTCATATGTGTTCTTGGGCAGGGTTAGTTCCAGGACAAAACGAAAGTGCTGGTAAAAGAAAATCTTCCAAAACTAAGAAAGGGAATAAATATTTAAAATCAGCCTTACAAGAAGCAGCTCACTCAGTAAGAGGATCTAAAAACTACCTTGGGGCATTGTATCGACGTACAGCTGCCCGCAAGGGTACAAAACGCGCTGCTATTGTTGTCTCTCATGCCATATTGCGAATATGTTACTATCTTTTAACACGAAAAGAAATGTATGTAGACTTAGGTGAAGACTACTTTGATAAACAAAGAGCACAATCAATTGTACGTCATTCGCTTCGACGACTTGAAAGCTTAGGCTACACCGTTTCGCTGACAGAAACAGAAGCATCCTGATCCAGTCTAAAGATTAGCTTTTTAATTGCCTATGAATCAGGCGCTCTCCTTTTTTTAAAAATGAATGAGCTGCGTCTTCTTTAGTATTGCCTTCTTTTCTTCCTTACATAATTTAATTTTCATAGTAGTTGAATAACAAAAAAGCCGGCAATAAATGTAACCTTTGCTCCAAGAGCTCGTAACACTGGCATTCTCATAAAGTCGGACAAGTTTTGTTGGTTACCGGCGGTGAGGGTTGGTATCAAGAAGAAGAAAAACCATTCTCGGTTACTCAAAACGGGAGATGTGGTGAACATTCCGCCAAATGTAAAACATTGGCACGGTGCGACAAAAGACAGTTGGTTTGCACACTTAGCTATGACACCGGGCGAAACGGAATGGTTAGATCCTGTCAGTGATGAATGGTTTAATAAATTATAATGGAAGTACTATGAAAAAAGCAGATTTTAACTATGGTAATCGGCTTTTTTCTATGATTTCGGGAAAAATTTTACTTCAACTAACCTGCCCCTTTAGTTTAAGTACATTTCTTCACAATCTCTTCTAAAATATCCATTTGAAAATGAGTTACTCAACAATCTGGCCCGTTTGTTGAAGATATGCACCCTATTTATTCATCCCAAAGCTAATAATGTATTCCGCTTTTTATTGAAAGAGCATCTGCTTGCAAGCAGATGCTTCTTTTATTGAAGGGTTTCTTTTATTATATATTGACCTTTTTAAAGTCTTTTTCATATTCCTTAACTAACTTATAAAAAGTTGTCTTTTTAACACCTAATTTGCCCATGGCTTTAACGGCTGTCATCTCTCCTGCTTTCCAACGATCATATAGACTTCTTTGAATTCTTCTTTAACCTGTACTTTTGATCGACCAAATGCTGCGCCATTTTGCAAAGCTATATCAATTCCTTCACGCTACCGTTTCCGAATGCGATCTCGTTCTTCTTGTGCCATCCAAGAAATAATCTGTAAAACAAGATCCGCAATAAAGATACCTAAGCTAATCCTTGTATTGTGTCGTGTCCAATAAAAGCATATCCACTACCACAATGTCTGCCTGGATATCTTCGTAATATCATTCCTCTCCTGCAAAATCCCTTTTTTATTTCGACCAAATCGATCTAAGGAATGAATATAGAGCACATCGCCTTTACGTATAATTCTTTTGAGCAATTGATACTGAACTCGGTCAAAATCTTTACCACTCTGTTTATCCATGAAGACGTCTCTTTCGTCTACACCCATTTTTTTCATAGCTTCAAGTTGTCGTCCTTCATTTTGATGACTCGTATGTATCCAAAACTTTCAAACGTCCATCTGAATCTCCTTTATTTTGGTTACAATTATTTCTTAAACTGACTCCCTCTATAAAGAAAGGAATACCCTTAGCTTCGATTCACTTTCTAATAATTCCATCTCTTGTTCAATAATATGGCCCAGGCCAGAAGTGGTGAAATTTCAATTTACTGTATATATCTAAGCATCATCAATTACTGCAAAAATACACTACTTTCCTCTTGAGTAACGCTATCCATTGATATTATTACTCTAGTGCAACCTTTGATTTTTTCCCTTTAAGCCACCTTCGGTAAAGAAACAAAACAACTAGAATAAAAGCTATGTATAAAGCAAGAACTTGCACGAATGTTTGAAAAGAAGTAAATAATTGATTTCCTAAATAGGCATAAACGATCATTGCAGGAACCTGACCAATGGCGGTTGAAAAAAAATATGTTTTAAATGACATAGTGCTTAACCCAGAATAGATGTTAATTACCAGAGGAGGAATAACATAAATTAATCGGGTGAGCAATACGGTAATAAAAGGACTCCGATTAATAATACCATTCAAATTTTTAAAAGCTTTATATCGAATTACATATTGTTCAAATTCATGAATAAAAAAATAACGTGCCAGAACAAAAAAGATTATTGCACCACCCACTGAGCCAAACCAGTTAATCATACTACCAATCCAAATCCCATATTTTGCCCCCATCATTCCAGCAAAAACTGAAAATGGAATAATTGGAACCACACTTAACACTACCGACAGAAAGAACATTAAAGGAATTTGTGAAAAATCACTGTCATTTAACCATCTAAATAAGAAAGCTCTATAATAATAGACAGTAAGGAGGATGACACCATATATTATCGCAAAAATTAACCCTTTTCTCATCGATTTAAACCTCCCAACATAGATACTAGAGCTTTTTCAGTAATTATCCTTATATAACACTATTATCTGTGGATTAAAGACAAAATATGATTGTCTCAAAACAAGAACAAATAGGGGGAATCAGAATGAACAATTTTAACACTCTTTTTTCATTAATAAGAGGAAGAAGTAATCAGCGTTTCTTTAACATGTTTGGAAATAAAAAAACGAATAACGGTAGCATGATATTATGGTCATTACTTGGCTTAACGACACTTGGTGTAATCGGAAGCCGTAATACAAGATGGGTACAAAAAATCCGAGAAGGATATAACAACCTTCGAAATAATACGAGAATACCATTAAAAAACCAAGTATATTTTCTAATGAATTTACTGAAGATATAACACCTAAAATTCTTAATAAGAACAATAATAATCAATAGAGGTTTTTTTCAATAGGGACTTTCTTAAGAAAGTCCCTATTCTCATTATTTTTGGGTACCTACTAGCTATAAATTAATATTGTATTAAAACCCCCATAAACAAATTTAGTTTACCTGTTAATCAGGGTAATATTCTAAAAAAACCAATTAATAGGTTTCGAAAACAACTACAAATCTAAATAAAGATATACCAAGTAAATAACATAAGGGTGATAATAGTTTAAAAAATAATTGATTAAAATCCATACAAATCATTGATCGTATACAAGGTGTGTTAGACAAGCAGGTTAGTATATCAAAGTTACAAAGTGAGATATCATTTATTGGGGATTTCTGTTAATAATCAAATGAATGGCGTTAAGAATAAGACAATTAAAAAAGTCGATTTATTTATATGAAATCGACTTTTTTTAGGCTGAATTTTATTAGCGTACAAAAATTCTGAAATGATGCAGTACCTTTAACTATCCTATTTAATCTAATGCGTTATGCTTCTTTTTCTTTATTCGGCGAAAAGAAAACCTGTTTGGAATCTCGTGAAAATGATAAACGACGTTTGCTGATGTACAAGCAACAGTATGTTTGCTTACTTTCAAAGGTTCCGTTATGGGCGAACGGCTGAAATTGTTATTCTGAAGCTGCTCTACGGAAAAGCCCTTTTTAGCTAAAGCTTCATCAAATTCTTTCTAGGCAGCTTGTTTAGCCTTAAACAACATCATTTGTATTCTGCTATAAACGTTAATTACCCCATCTCCCATTGTTTCAATTGGAAGAAAAATCGCTTCAGGGTGAATCTCGGTCATGAGTGACTGAACTCCGTCGAAAACACCAGATGAAGGCATGCATCCGAATTGTTTAACAGAAATGGTCAATTTAACTTGACGAAATAAAAACTGCTATAGAAAATCTTAAGTGATTTTACCTATCTACGGGTGCAACCGTATGACAAAAAGAGCCTTTTCAAGCTAAACAGAAAAGGCTCTCGAATTATCGCTGCATTATTTTGTTTTCAGCTCGTTTCATATTCGTTTGAACGGTTGATTTGCTAACACGTAATAAGCAGCTATTTCTTCATAGGAATAATGCTGACCGTCGGTGACAAACCAATCGACACTACACTACAATATTATCTTTATTCCTTCACCCGACCAATCTTTTTGTTCAAACTATTATAATAGAATCATGTTAATATGGATAAAACTATAATCTCGATAACAATGAATTAACTATTAGCTCACATTGCTTATTTTCTCTTCTTGATCTTCTATCATCACTTCTTTTGGAACTGCAAATAAGTAAGTGATGATAAGTGCGGCAGCAAAGATCAAAATAGAAACCACTAGATAAGCAAGGAGCTGATTCCACTCATAAATGTACATTAAAGGAGACAGCACTACGGCCAACCCATATGAATTCGCTTGAATGTTTAATAAGGATAGAATTGCGCCTCCAACTGCCGAGCAAGCAATCATCACATAAAGTGGATTCATACTGTACCTCATCACGACACCAAACAGCGCAGGTTCACTAACACCAAGTAATTGTGTAGCAGTTGCACTTGCCCCCATAACCTTTACCGTACTTTTTTTCGCTTTAATTGTAATCGCCAAACAAGTACCTGCATTTGCAAAACCATACATCGCACATAACGTAATAAGCGGATTAAACCCTGTATTTGCAAGCAATGTTGTTTCAATCATAATAAACAGGTGATGCATTCCCGTCATAACGGCTAACGGATAGATAAAACCAATTAACAATCCTCCAATACCAAGAGGAGCATCAATAAGTTGTGTAACAACCGTTATTAATCCCGCTTCCACAAAATGCAATAAAGGCCCTAAAATGAGCAAACCTGTAATCATCATACATAATAAAACAAAGAAAGGTGTAAAAATTAAATCTAATGCATTCGGCATAACAACTCGTAACTTCTTCTCAAGTTTTGCTCCCAGAATCCCAACAACGAGAGCCGTTAATACACTACCTTGGTAACCAACAACCGGTATGAATCCGAAAGCCATAATCGGTTCTACCCCACTATTGATATCTGCTACCGCATAAGCATTTGGAAGGGCTGGGGAAACAAGCATTAACCCAAGGACAAAACCAATAATAGGCATACCGCCGAAATTTCTAAATGCTGACCAACAAATTAATGCTGGCAAGAAGGCAAAAGCAGTATCTGTCAGAACAGATATAAGAGTGACTAGATAACTAGGAATATCATCAATGTTCATACCCATTAAGCTTAATAGTGCATCACTAAATAACACACCCTTTAAACCAAGGAATAAACCCGTTGCCCCAATAATTGGGATAATCGGGATAAAGATATCGGCCAACGTACGTACAGCCTTTCTTATTCCCTTTTCGTTTTTAGAAGAAGATTCACCCTTCTTCACTTGCACATCCTCTCGGTCAGGTTGGTCACCTCTTAAAGCTGAGTAAACCTTATTAACAGTACCAGTTCCTAATATAACCTGGTATTGCCCTGCATTAAAAAACACACCTTTAACTTCATCAATCTTTTCAATTGCTTCATCATCAATCTTCTCGCGATCTTTAACCGAAAATCGCAATCTTGTTGCACAATGAACATATGACTCTATATTATCCTCACCAATGACGTTAACAATTTCTTTTCCAATACGTTCGTATTTGTTTTCACTCATAATAGCTCGCTTCTTTCTGTTGAAGTACTAGTGCTTGATATGGTTTCAAAGAAAATTCGTTTTCACTTATCGTTTCTTTTTCATCTTTGTAATTGTTTAATAAAAAATAATAATTATTATGTTCAAATTTGACTTTTTGAGTTTCTGAAGAAAAATTGAAATAGCAAACAACTTCTTCATTATTCAATTTACGTTTATAAGCAATAATCGTAGGGTGTTCTTCTAAAATAGGCTCAAACTCGCCATAAATTAAACATTCATTTGACTGTCTAACTCGAATGATTGTTTTATAAAAATTCAGGACGGAATCCGGGTCCTGCTCTTGTTGCTCGACGTTGATCGTTTTGTAATTCTCGTTCATTCCTAACCAAGGCTTAACTTTTGAAAAGCCACCATATTCTTTTGAATTCCAATGAAATGGCGTTCTTGAGTTATCACGGCTTCGTAAATTAATAAAGTGTAATGCCTCTTTTTCACTAAAGCCTTCATTCATGGAACGATAGTACTGATCAATACTTGAAATATCATCGAATTCCTCAATACTTTTCCGTTCGAAGTTTGTCATTCCAATTTCTTGACCTTGATAAATAAAAGGTGTTCCGCGAAGATAGAAAAACAACGCTCCCAGCATTGTCGCAGAGAAGTAGTTGCGATTCTCTTCTTTTATATATTTACTTATCGATCGATTTTGGTCATGATTTTCTAAAAAGTTTGCACCCCAGCCTGCTTTTTGGATTTCCTTTTGGCTAGTAAAGATTAATTTCTTAAGGTCTAGTACATCCCAGTCGACTCTCTTAAACCACTCACTACCAGAGGCTACATCAAGGTCTGCATATCGAAAATCAAAAATCATTGAAAAATAGCCATTGTCCCCAATGTAATCATCGTATTGCTCATAAGGTACTCCTGGAGCTTCGCCAATCGTTACACAATCATACTTGGAAAAGGTTTCATCTTTTAATTCATGTAGGAATTCTTTTATGCCCGGTTGATTACGAGCCTTTTTTGTACATTTTACAAGCCCATCTACGCCATCTGCAGGGAGATTATCATAGTTTTGATCTTTCTTTATAAACGTTATGGCATCTACTCTAAACCCTGCAATGCCCTTATCCAACCAGTAATTAACCATTTTATATAATTCTTCTCTGACTTGCTTGTTTTCCCAATTTAAGTCAGGTTGTTTCACATCAAAGGAATGAAAATAGTACTCTTCTGTATTTTTCAAAGGCTCCCATACACTGCCACCGAATACAGAGCGCCAATTTGTAGGAGGCTGACCGTCTTTTCCTGATTTCACAATATAATAATCTCTATATTTACTATTATGTGGGTTCTCAAGTAAATCTTGGAACCATGGATGTTCATCTGATGTATGATTTATAACTAGATCAAGGACAATTTTTATTCCCTTTTCTTTTGCCTTATCAATTAATTCGTCTAGATCTTTCATATTACCGAACTCTGGATTTAACCGATAATAATCTGAGATATCATACCCATTATCTGCCATTGGTGATTGATATATTGGGCAAATCCAAACCATCGTAATACCCAAAGATTGTAAGTAATCTAGTTTTTGTGTAATTCCTTTTATATCTCCTATCCCATCATTATTGGAGTCATAAAAGCTTTTAGGATAAATTTGATAAATAACTTCTTTTTGCCACCACTTCTTCTCCATGTTGTCCCCTCCATCATTGTATATATTTAATATATTTTTAAGATAATCATTTGTGGTATCGGTTCCATGCAGGTATAAAAAAATACCCTATGACATCTTAAGTAAAGTGCGAATAAATTAACACTTATGATAAAAAAATGATTGCAAATCTAAAAAAACTATATGGTATCGGTTCCATATGTAAATAAAAAAATTATTTCGTTGATGGAACCGGTTTCTATTTTAAATTATACTTTTAGTTTTTGATTTCTGTCAACGCTTTCTTTAGAAATTTTTATACCTCCTAACTTTCAAAATGTGAATACCTTTATTTTCTAAGGATTATAAAGTGAAACTGTAATGAGAGTTTCACTTTATAATCGATAGGCATCCTTTACATAACTATGTGGATTGTCGAACAATCAACTCGATTGGCAACTCGTAGTTTTGAATCTCCAGTTTTGGATTTTCAAGCATCTCTATCATCACTTCAATTGATTTTTCTCCCATTAGATCTACTGGTTGTCGAATAGTCGTTAGCTTTGGATCTAGTATTTCTGCAATTGGCTGATCATCAAACCCAATAATTGCAAGGTCAGAAGGAACAGTTAAACCCAATTCTTTTGCTTGGATCATGATTCCACCAGCAACTTCATCACTTCCAGTAAAAATAGCAGTTGGGCGATCTTCCATCTCTAGAATTTGCTTCATTACCTGTTTACCATCCTCAATCGTATGTTGGTCTACAAAAATCCATTTCGGATTGATCTTAATACCCGCCTCATGTAACGCTTTTTGAAACCCTTGATTACGATCTTTCCCTTTCCCCTGCTCATCAAACAATCCACCAGTACAGTAAGCAATTTTTTTATGACCCTTTTCAATTAAATGCTTAACACCTAAATATGCCCCTTTTGTTTGATCCAACCGGATCATTGGAACTTCTGATTGATTGACGTAATCATTGCATAATAAAATTGAGCCGTATTCCTTATATGACTCTATCATATCCCAATCATTTTCAATTGAAGTCATAATAATTCCATCTACTTGCTTTGTTTTTAATAAGTTTAGGAATGCTAATTCTTTTTCTTTATCTTCATAACTTTGGCCAATCAATACTTGGTACCCCATTTTATAGGCGGCCTGCTCAATCGAATTAACTAAATATGAAAAGAATGGATTGACAATTCTAGGGACAATAACACCTATCGTAGTCGTTAACTGTCCTCTTAGCCTTCTTGCAGAAGGATTTGGTGTATAACCAAGCTCTTTCATAGCATTTAGTACTAATTCTCTCTTTTTGTCCGAAACATACGGATGATTATTTATTACACGTGAAACGGTTGTTTTCGATAATCCGGATAATTTTGCAACATCTGATATTGTAGCCACTTGCTCTCACTCCACTTTTAGTATAAACATGAAATCAGTTTCATATTATTTTACTTTAGTAAAGATGCCTATTGCAATGAATTTTAATCAATCAAATTATTCGGGACATATTATTTAAGCTATGAATTAATTACGCTCAGTATCTCTTTTGGTACTATACTGCTATGTCCTTTTGCGAAAAGTGATAATTGCCAACCTTGCAAATTGCTTTTTTTCAACTTCTAACTTTGCCAATCTCAGAATGTATTAGGTTGTATTCCTTCATTCATATACCAAGCTGTTGTCATTGACACCTTTTTGATCGATAACAAAAAAACGCTCCAAATTGGGCGTTTTTGTTTTTTATAAAGTGATAACTATTTTATTAATGGATATTTAGGATTTTATAATTTTTATGAGCAACCACCGTTTTATTTCCTTCAAACTCTTGCTGCGAGTGGTTTTCTGTAATATTTATGATCACCGAGTTCTCATTTACTTTTTCCACGATTCCTTTTACACCAGTTTTAGATATAATTTCATCACCTGTATTTGCTTTCATATATTAGCCTCCTTCCAAAATATAATAACCTATAAAATAACAAAAAATCCATAAGTTTACATAATTGATTGTTATCGGTAATTAAAAAGGATCTTCGATTGAAGATCCCTTTATGCTGCTTGTTTAATTAAAGCGCCCCTTCGTTATGAACTATACCCCGAATAATGGACACCACTAAAAAAGGTGCCCTATATTCGGGGTTTTTTGTACCTCTCAAAAAAATCCCGTTTATAATAAACTTAATGAATATGAACGGAGGATTATCTTAATAAGGAATTTATATACAGATTTTCAAATTTAGGAATTAGAAAAAAATCCAAATATAGTAAGTGTTTCAGAACGGACAATAACAGTTACGTTTTAATCCGCTGGTTCTTGGCTATTTTTTTAAGGGAGAAGACTGAATAATTCTACTTGCTTAGTAAAGTGTTAGAAGTCATTGAAACAGTCTTACGAAAATTCCCTAATATTCAAGGAGTAGTTGCTACTAGTGATCGATTAGCTCTAGATGTGTAAAAAAACATTAGAGGAAAAAGAGGTAAAAATTCCTGTCATTGGGAAAGATGGTATTTCAGAAATGGTAGAAGCCATTGAAGCAGGAAAGATGAATGCTAGTAAAGCGCAGAATCCCTATGACATAGGATATCTAAGTGTAAACAGGCAAAAAGAGCAATTAATGGAGACAAAACTAAAAAAAGAATTATAGTGGTATTGATATTATAACTTAGGGTAATGCCAAAGAAAGATTAAATTTTTTTCAAAAACTTTTAGATTGAAAACCTAGGAAACCCTTGGAATGTCTGGTTAAGGTGCAAAAATGAATGTACATTAAAACTGAATTTTAAAGAGGACAAACCTCGAGAGACTTATCCTTTATTTATCGATATTTCCAATCCTTAGTTACTGCCTTTAGATAACGATTTTATAAGTCTCTTTAAGGTAATTAAAAACCATAAGATCAAAATTCTTTAAAGCTTGGTCTTTATCTTCTCCAAATCTAACTAAGGTTATATCCTCATTAATTGAATTGAAAATGATGTAACCTTTATCTCTAATCCATATCAATTTTAAATGATCGAATTCTTTTATTACAGTAGCTATCATTTCCTGTGTTTCGATTTTCATTATATATACCTCCTACATATCAAAGAAATCATCTACTCTTGCATTTTGGTCTAATTGTCGTATAGCGATCATTACTTTTTTTATGGTGGTTGCTGTAGGTGAATAATCAGGATCGGAACATATTCTACTTGCTGTACTTCTGCTGATTTTAGCTGCTCTAATTAAATCCTCTTGAGTAAACCCGCGCTTATCAATAAATTGACCAACTTTACTTCGTTTTTTCCCCAAACCCCACATCAGCATATACCACTCCTAATGCTTTAATATCTAGATGAAGTATTAACTGGATTTTATAGATATATACAATATTTTTTCAAATTTGGGAGTATATTTTCAAAAATGAAAAAGTTTTTCATTATTTACATATATGTCTCAATAAAGCAAAGCATTTCTGTATCATCTACGAAGATGATAACTTTTACTCGTCCCTTTAACATCTGGCCCAAAATAAAAATAAGCGCTAATCTTGTAGAGATAGCGCCTGATTGCTGTAGATCATTGTTAAGCTAAAGATAATTATGGTTAAATGACATTGAAAATGGGGAGTAATTACTTATTAAGACTTTTCTAACCATCATCAGGTGTCACCGGCTATTGAAGAAATGCTCTATTACTTTAACTTCATACATTTTAGCGACACTCTTTAAGATAAGTGGAGATTGGTTTTACGTCCTGCCTCCTGTCGCCTTTCCTTAATACAAATCACTCCAATTAAGCCTATCATGGAGAAGATAACTGGAGTGATAAAACCGAAGTAATATCCATCACCGATACTACCTGAAGCAGACTGAAAATGATCCAATACATTTCCAAAAATACTTGGCAGCAATACGGCACTTAGAAATCCACCCGTATTCGCAAACCCAGAGACAATGCCAGATTCTATTATAGGAAAAGATTGACGAACCACAGCAAATGTTAAGGCACTTGCCCCATATCCAAAGCCAATGATAAAGAAGAGCATAATTAAAAAGGAAAATGGCGGATTCCCTTTAAAAAAAAGAAAGGAAGACCAACTCAATAAAGTAGTGATATGAATAACAACATAAGGCTGTTTAATTGTTTCTAACCTACTTGAAATCCAGCTCGTTAGAGGAGCACCTATAAGCGCACCGATAAGACCAATCATAATGAGCTGACTCGCATCTGAACGTGTCATTCCATACACATTCATCCCATAGGGTACTGCCCACGAACTGATAAATCCTACATACGCACCGACAACCCCAAAGTGACAAAAGAATAAAGCCCATGCTTGCCGATTCGAAAACATTCTTCGTAATAAAACCAATGTTTTTTCACGTTGTATTTCATTTTTAACCAATACCGATTCATTAAGAAAGATTTGTTTTGGTTTTTTTAAGAGTACAAAATAAAGGAGAATTCCGCTTAAACATAATAATACTCCTGCTGAAAAAAATGCTGTCCTCCAACCAAGTAAGACAATCCATGCAGAGAAAGGGACTGTCGCCAAAACGAAACCAAGGCTTCCTGTCATTCCAGCCAGACCAATTAATCGAACAAATTCCTTTGCATTAAACCATTGGCCCAAAATTAACACCATATTTACCCAGATGGTCGCATCCCCCGTCCCCGTCATTATTCTTGCGAAAAATAAGACAACTTCATGCGTACCAAGACTATAAATAATTGTACCTAACCCTGTAAGTAGTGCACCTATAATTAAAAAATAATTGGGCCCAAAACGATCAGCCAAAATACCCATTGGAATTTGCAAACCTGTGTATACAAAAAATTGTATACTTGTCAGTAACCCAATCGTTGATGCAGTTACATTAAAATCCTTCATCACTTGGTCTGTAATCAATCCTGGAGCGGTTCGTTGGCTCGCCATTAATAAATAAGTAAACATTACAGAAGCAAATATAACCCATCTAAATCTGTTATTTTGTTTGTCCAATGATTTCTACTCCTGTTAGCTTTTACTCTATATATATGAATTTCTTATAGCTGTAGAATCAAGCACCCGTTAATAAAGTACAATAAGGTTTATTCATACTCACATTTTATTGGTTTTACAAATTCTAGTGATTTTTTTGCAAGTACTAGAGAAGTTTGTGTGGTATGACCGTATAACAAGGCTATGCCCGTCATACCCTATCCAGCCTACACTCATCCCCTTATCTATTTTTATTACCACTGCTTCGCTAATTTTACTTTCCCAATTACCTTGCCATTGACTTTCTTCTCCACTAAAAAAATCTTTATTTGTTTTTGTATCAATTTCTTCCACTGCGTTGATTTCAAAGTGCATAGTAAATTCATCAATGACCAACTCAATAGCTTTCAAGAATTATTTGTTTGATCTCTTTAAACTCTGGTGCCTCTAGTTGTTGTTTTCTCCCTGCTCCCCTTTTAGAGTTTATTTTGAATCTTGTCTTTTTATTTATTAAAAATAAAGGGCTTACAATAAAAGTAAGCCTTTAAAAGCATAATGATATTTAAGTTTAATCGTCTCCCTAGATAGAATCGTATACATAAGTTCATCTACTATATACCCAAGTCTAGAGGTTGGTCTCTTTTTAAATTAGAATAATATATTTAGTATTACAAGCATACGAATCAAGGAATAACTAAAAGGATTGTGTCCTGTAGAGTACAGGATCCAATCCTTGATAGTTTCATATATTACTTGTCTAAATTTTTGGAGTCACTTCAAAATCGGCCTCTAAGTTTTTCTAGATAATCAATTGATCAAAGCATAACGCTTACAATCGTACCGGATAATAAACTGACTAAAGTGGCTCCAAATAAAAGCTTTAACCCAAATTGGGAAACTACATTTGCTTGTTTCTGGTCGATGCTCTTCGTCGCTCCTGCAATAATCCCAATTGAAGAAAAATTGGCAAATGAAACGAGGAATATTGATAAAATGCCAACAGATCGCGGCGATAAATCTGCCGCTGCTTTTGATAAATCGAGCATAGCAACAAACTCGTTTGTCACTAATTTTGTCGCCATGATTTTACCTGCTTCCAACATTTCCGATGCCGGAATTCCCATAATGAAGGCAAGCGGCGAGAACACATATCCTAATAAAGTTTGGAACGTAATGCCAAAGATAGAGTCGAATACGCCATTAATCGCTGTGATTAATGCCACAAATCCGATCAGCATCGCTGCAACAGTGACAGCAATGGCAAATCCGAGCATAATATATTCGCCCAGCATTTCAAAAAATGTTTGTTTTTCTTCCTCTTGCAATTCTAAAATATCTTCCTCTTCTCGTACCGTGTAAGGGTTTACAATATGGACGATGATAAATCCGCTGAATAAGTTCAAAACAAGTGCCGTAACCACATACTTCGGATCAATCATCGTCATATACGAACCGACAATTGACATAGAAACCGTTGACATGGAAGATGCACAAAGCGTGTATAAACGATTTTTAGGCAATTGACTCAATTGATCTTTTACTGTAATGAATACTTCACCTTGCCCGATAATCGCTGCAGCAACAGCATTATATGATTCTAATTTTCCCAAGCCATTTATTTTGCTTAATAATAAACCGATCCCTCTGATGATAATAGGCAAAATTTTAAAATGCTGTAAGATTCCAATTAACACAGCAATAAAAACGATTGGAAGTAATGCATTAAGGAAAAATGGAAATGCCCCTTCATTTGCCAACCCGCCAAATACGAAATTAACACCTGATGCCGCGTATTCCATCAACGTTCCAAACACATTGGAAATCCCTTGTATCAAGATAAGCCCGACACGCGTATTTAACAAGAAATACGTCAAAATTAACTGTATAACTAGCATGATTGCAATCGGTTTATATTTTATTTGTTTGCGATTGCTGCTTACAAGAAAAGCCAGTAAAAAAATAGTGATTAGTCCGAGAATGAAGATGAGAAATTTCATGCTCTATTTCCTCCTCCTAAAGAGATATGAATAGCAATCTAGTTTTTATTTATTTCGTTAATGAAACTGCTCATCCTTAAAGCAAATACACGTCATGCTTGTCTATCTGCTTTAAGGAGTAAAGTTTGAGCATGCAAATATTCCTTTTCATCTTTTTGCAAAATTTAATGTACAAAAACTGACGTAGCGATGATGTTCAACAGAAACAGTGCAGCGATCACATACACCAAAGGAGACACTTGTTTCCACTGACCTATGGCCGCCTTCATCAGCGGGTATGCGATGAAACCGAATGCTAAACCATCAGGAATGCTGGATGTCAACGGGATGCAGACGATAATTAAAAAAGCAGGAAACCCTTCAGAAAAATCATGCAAAGGGATGTGGAGTACGCTTTTCATCATCAATGCCCCAACGATGATCAGCACTGGAGCAACGGCATTGCTAGGTATGAGCTGAATGATTGGCAGCGCCAGCGCTGAGAATGCAAACAAGACCGCTGTCACTAAGGTTGGGATACCCGTCTTCCCTCCTTCAGAAATCCCTGATGCACTCTCAGCCGCGACAATGGTCGGACTGGTGCCAAAAATTCCCGAAGTAATCGTGGAAACCGCTGCCGCCTTGTATGCACGGGGGAACTTTTCGGGATCCGCCAATAACCCGCTCAGCAAACCCATGTTTTCAAAAAGGACAATCATAGTCATAGAAAAAATCGCGATCCAGAAAGAAATCTGCAAGACACTAAAATCGGCGGAGGCAAAAACCTTGCCGTAAGCGTGCAAGTCTGCTGAGTTACTGGATATTTCTGCTTTTCCTGTCAGTGCAAGGGTCAGGATGCTCGTAAAAAAGAGACCAAGCAGCAAACTTCCTTTTACGTTTCGGGCAAACAGGATCAAAGTGATCACGAGACCAACTATCGTTGACAATGTGACAGGGTTTCCGAAATCCCCCAATGCAACAAAAGTCGTTTCATTAGGCTGAATGATCTCCCCCTTCTGCAGCCCGATAAACGTAAGGAATAGTCCTATACCTGCTGTAATGCCATGTTTTAACGATGCAGGGACGGACGTTAATATCCTGTTTCCTAACGGAGTCATGCTGGCGCAGAAAAAGAGCAGTCCTGATGCGATCACTACAGCCATACCCTGCTGCCAAGTAAGTCCCAGTGATTGAACAATGGTATAACTAAAAAATGCATTTACCCCCATCCCCGGAATCAGTATGATCGGCGCATTGGCCCAAAGAGCCATCAGCAAACAACCTGCAATAGATGCAAGGATGGTTGCCATGACACCGGCACTCAATGAGATTCCAGCGTCTTTTAGTATTAAGGGATTAACCAAAATGATATATGCGCTTGTGAAAAAGGAAGTCACACCTGCTGTCATCTCTCTTTTCCACGTTGTCCCGTGTGCTTCCAACTGAAAATATCGGCTAAACCGCTGTATCATTATACTTTCAATCCTCCATATAAAATCCCGCACCCACCCATTATGCTTAAGGAGCATAACAATATTGCCTGTCTATTCTCTAATGCTAATTTCATCCATCTACGTATAACTCTTAACAATGCAATTAATCTATCTTGTAACAAACAAATTGCATTCCTCTACAATTCAATAATGATTCCTTTAACCAATTGCAAAAATTGGGCTTTAATTATTTCAGTTGTTTCTATCACTTCGTCATGCGTTAAAGTATCATCGGAAATCCCGGCTGCCATGTTGCTGATGCAAGAAATGCCAAGAACATCTAACCCACAGTGCCTTGCAACGATTACTTCAGGCACTGTCGACATTCCGACCGCATCCGCACCGATCATGCCCAAGAATTTAATTTCGGCCGGAGTTTCATAACTAGGTCCAAGCACCCCGGCATAGACGCCTTCCACAACTTTCACTTTTTCCTTAGCTGCAACTCCCTTTGCCAAAGCAATCAATTTCTTTGAGTAAGCTTCAGACATGTCTGGGAATCTTTCGCCGAATTCGGCTTCATTCGGACCAATCAACGGGTTTTGGGATGTTAAATTAATATGGTCCTGAATGATCATTAAATCTCCTGGTTTAAAGCTTCGGTTAATGCCTCCCGCTGCATTCGTGACAAGGATCTGCTTGACCCCAATCGCTTTCATAACACGGATTGGGTAGGTAACAGCTTCCATCGAATGCCCTTCATAAAAGTGGAACCTTCCCTGCATCGCAATGACGCACTTTCCCTTTAAGTCACCGATCACCAACCTGCCTTTATGGCCAGCAACTGTTGAAACAGGAAAATGTGGAATTTCATCATAAGAAATGCTTATTGGATTTTCGATTTCTTCTGCTAATACGCCAAGTCCCGAGCCAAGGATGAGACCTATTTCTGGGGCTTGTCCGGCTTTAGAAAGGATATATTCCCTCGTTTGTAGAATTTTTTTACTTAAGATCATTTGTTTTCCCCCTTCAAGTACAATAACTTAAATTTATTTGTTGTACGATGTCTGACAAGTGATGGTAAAAAAATAGTCAAAAAAAGTTTCGAATTATCTCGTAAGGTCAGCATGCAACCGGTTTACTTCGGCCATCACTTTTTCTTCATCAATCGTTAAGCAATTGCCATCTTTCACAATTAGCTTGCCGTCAATGTAAACATCACAAACATCACGTCCGCTTGCCGCATAAAGCAAATGTGAATAGGCTTCACTAAGCGGCTGCAAATGCGCTTTATCATATGGATAAATGGTCAAAAAATCAGCTTTTTTGCCTGCTTCCAAAGATCCCGTATATCCCATGCCAATCGCTTCTGCTCCCACTCGAGTGGCCAAGGAAAGCGCAGTTTGCGCAGTAAATTTTGTTGCATCTTTGTAGACGCCTTTTTGCAGCAATGCAGCTGTTCTTGTTTCCTCAAACATATCAAAGTTGTTATTGGAGGCAACACCATCGGTTGCAATTCCCACTTTAATCCCTTTATCCAAAAGACTGACAACGTCCGCGATCCCTGATCCAAGCTTCAAATTGCTAATCGGGTTATGTGCGACCCGAACATCATATTGCTTTAAAATCGATCGCTCTTCATCGTTAAGAACCACTCCATGCGCCATGACTGTTGGCTGATCAAACAGGCCCAACCGGCGAAGAAACTCTACAGGTCGAACTCCGTAGCGCTTTTCGATATCCAAAACTTCAAAATCCGTTTCCGAAACATGGATGTGGACCATCAAATCATTCTCTTTAGCAATCCGCGCGCTTTCAGCGATTGCTTCAGGCGTGCAAGCATACGGGCTATGAGGCGCCACCATCGCAGTCAAGCGACCATTGGCATACGTTTTATAAGTTTTGGAGAACCGTTCAGCCCCTGTAAGATTCGCTTTCTGCTCTTGTTCTGTTCCGAAACTGAAAATCGAATAAGAAAAAGCTCCGCGCATACCAGTTTCTCCAATCACTTCCATCACTACATCCGCATCTATTCCATTCGGATTGAACATATCCGAGAATGTCGTTGTTCCCGATTTTAACATTTCCAACATGCCAAGCTGGGCACTTACTGAAGCGATTTCAGTAGTGAATTTTGCCTCAATCGGCCAAATCTTCGTTTCCAGCCAAGGTTTCAGCAGCATATCGTCCCCATTTCCGCGTAAAATCGTCATCAAAATATGGGAATGGACATTCACAAGGCCGGGAAGAACCCATTTCCCACGAAGATCCACCACTTGATCTGCATCTGACAGAAGATCTGCTGAAGATGGGCCGATATAGGAAATCTTTTGATCATCTACGATCATCATGCCATTTTTAAAGATATGATTGTCCATATCCATTGTATAAAAATCAGCATTTAGATAAGCTATTTTCAATTCCTCCACCTCCTAAAATTCTTTTAATCTTGCAGCATTAACCGCATACCATAATAGAAAGTTCTATTGCGAAAAGCATTTCTTATTTTTTCTTGGATGCAGTTTTCACCAATGATATCAGCCACAACATCCGGATCCATTAAATTCTTCGTCTGTTCTTAAGTGAAAATCCCACTCCAAAACTCAGTTTTCATACCACCTATATAAATGCCGAAAACAGGAATAGGATTATATTTTAGGTAGTCTTTTCGCTCACATCGTTGTTGGATGTCTGACAACTGAAAGCGTTTGATTCATTCTAGCATTTTAAGTTCTGATATTCAATATTTTTTTTTAGGTAAATCAAAAAACGAATTCATGAAACTTCAGTAAAATATTAACAAGTGATTAGGATTCTCTTTATCCGTTTACAACATAAGCATTTGGGTCATTAAGAAAAGCTGAAGCAACTGTTTAGCGGCATATGGATTGGACCGTTTCGAATGAGATAGGGATACATGAAGACGTAGTGGTTCGGTGTTGACTTATCGCAAGGAGGTGTTGGAAGTCCAATAGCCACTACGCGCTGGGCTAAACAAAAAACAAAGTTCAAAAACTCTTATAATTTACTATCCTAAAAAAATGTGCATCTAAGCGATACACATTCTCTCTAACTGCATATTAAAACTATAAAACTTCTCTTATTTTAAGCGCTTGCGGAAAACATTGAAGCTAAAATTATTGGAACGGAAGTAATTGATTGAGTATAAGACAAGGCGGGTTTTTTCATCAAAATGCGATTGTTTCAAAACGAGCAAAGGTGTTTTCACATCGCATTTCAAGTTTTCTGAGATCTCCGGCAAACCATTGATCGTTTCTATATTCGTTGTTGCACAATCGATTTTAACCTCTGCTTTATCTTCTAAAAAATTGAAAATCGACTCCCGATCCAGTGTGCACCCTTCTGGCAATAGATGAGCAGGAATCTTATCGATACAATAGACCAAAGGTTCTTGATTCGACGTTCTTATTCTTTTCACTAACAGTATTTTTTCGTCATCTTTGAGATTAAATATTTCTTTTTCTTCGGCATTTGCGGTTTTATATTCTGAGAAGATCAGCCTAGTTCCAGGTGTATGCCCTCCTCTCAGAATTAAGTCTGTTACACTAAAAAGTTCCTCTATGCCGCTTGTGTATAAAGGTTTCGCTTTTACAAAAGTCCCGATGCCGTGCTTTTTAGTGACGATATTTTCTTGTTCCAATGCTCGTAAAGCTTCTCTTATCGTTGAGCGGCTCACTTTGAATTGTTTCGCCAATTCAGGCTCTGAAGGCAGCCTCTCGCCAGGATTAAAATCTCCCTTTTCTATCCTATCTTTTATATTATCCATAATAATCAAATACCGTGATTTTTGAAAATCCTCCGAATACATGAACTCGACCTCCATAAAAACATTCGTTAGTTTAACGTATCAAAATAACCTCGATTTGACCATATGTATTCTAATAAATTTCGATCTTGCCTATCACAGTAAAGCTTGATTTGGACAAATACACCTGCAATGAACAAGATTAAGTGATACAGAGGTTAATGACTGCTGTTGTTTACGTTTGTTTTAGAAAGTCAAATATATATCATCAGAATTTTGATGCGCACAAAAAGAAGCCAATCATTTTTTTTATGACTGACTCTTTTATCCTTATAATCTTTTAAATCATATCTAAGGGTGACATCCATTAGAGACTTAATTATCCTTCTATTTCCCGTCCATATTGATGACATTGTCCCCAACAATCAAAGCACCAGGATTGGCTAAATCGTATTGAAGCTTCCAAATCTCAGGGGGGACGGATATATTTTGAATGCCATTAGCAAAAATACTCTTCAAAACATTATCTAATATTGCATCTTCTTTTATCTACAATATACTTTTTCTACATTCATACTTTACCTCCACAATTTAAATAGGTTGAACTAGTTATAAATTTAGCAATTTATATAACAATGCGTGATATTTATATATTGACCTTTTCCGCCTATTTACGTTGAAAGCACTACATAAACTAGATAATGATCTTCTCGTTTTTTACGGTAAGTATTTTATTTTTTCTTCAATCGGTGTTCTTTCTTTTGGTTGATTTATTTCTTCTGGGTAACCTAAACCAAAGATCCCAATCATACCCATCCGGAACTCCAAGAATTTCACGGTTTTTCTGTGCAATACCCATCGATGACTAAAATGTTCCAACCCCTTCTTCCCAAGCAGCTAAATTAAAATTCTGAACAAAGCAAGCAGTAGCAAGTCCATTTTCTACTGTTTCGGCGGCTAAATGTTATTAGTTTCATTTCCAATCCTACAAATAGGATTATTATCCAATAAAATATACGACATTTCTCTAATAGTTCTGCTAAGGGTTTGATTGATAGAAGGTATCTTCAAAAGAATACAAATTAGTAACTTAATTGAAGGAGTTGTTCATTAAATTGTTCAACATCTAGATTTAATTGCTGAATAAGTTGCTGCTTAGAACGAAAAGCTTTTTCTTCTCGGATAAAGAATAAGACTTCTACCTCTAATTGCTCATGATAAATATTCTTATGAAAGTCTAAAATATGAACTTCATATGAAACCCTGTTATCATCTTTAAAAGTTGGTCTTACGCCAATATTCATAACTCCATAATAAGCTTTTTCATGGTGAATTACTTTTACTCCATAAACACCTTTTTTTAAGTTATCTTTATTTACAGAATATAATGCAAGATTAGCTGTAGGAAAACCAATTGTCCTCCCAATCTGACGACCTTTGACAACCGTTCCTTCTATTGATGCTCCTAGTGTGTGGTTCCTTTCCTCCATCAATCTCACCCTTTTCTAATAGTTTTAGCTAGTAGCTTTTAATACATATACTGTTAGGACTCGTAATCTATTTGTGAATGTAATCAAGTTCAATTCATAATAATTTATTTTACTAATGGATAGAATTCTGCCGGTATTGCTCCGAAATGTCTGCGATGATAAAGCATTGGTTCTTTGTCTTCCTTTTGAATATTGATTACTTCTCCAATTAAGATTGTGTGATCTCCTGCTTCAACTGTTTTAAAGGTTTTACATTCCATAACAGCGAATGCTCCTTCAATAATCGGAAGTTGATTATCAGATAATTGCCATGTGCAATTGCTGAATCGGTCGACATTTTTGCTAGCAAATGTTTTACAAAGCTCCTGTTGTTCCCCTGCTAAGATATGAACCGCGAATTTACCGCCTTCAATAAATGATTGAATAGTTGACACTCTATGATCAATCGACCAAAGAATCATCAGTGGATCTAGTGATACGGATGCAAAGGAATTTACCGTTAGCCCTAGTGGTGTACCCTCAATGTCAGTCGTAGTCAAAATAGTTACGCCTGTAGGATAGTTGCCCATAACCTCTTTAAAAAGCTGTTGATTTTCAGTATTTGTCATGATTATCTCTCCTTAGAGTTTGTATTTGAATTACTTTTAGTAGACGAAACATATCTGACCAACACTTTATTAAATATGTTCCATTCAATCAATTTCTTATTGGATACTGCTAATTTCACTTTCTTCATTAATAAAACTCTCATTTACTTTACGTGCGGAATATTTTTCTTGTACAAATAAAAGTGTAATCGCTCCTATAATTCCAGGAATGGCAAAGACAAGAAAATTTTGATAATATGGCAGACTCATACTAAAAAGAAATCCTCCCATCATTGGACCTGCAATAGCTCCTAATCTCCCCACTCCTAAAGCCCATCCAAGACCGCTTGAACGCATTTCTGTCGGATAATATTGGGAGATGTAGGAATTACAAATAATCTGTGTTCCAATTGTAGAAGCACCTGCGATTCCTACAAGAATATTTAATATAATCATATTTTCCAAAAAACCAATCAGTGTAAGTGATACTCCGGCAGAAATAAAAAAGACGATTAATACTTTTTTAGCATCCCATTTATCTGCCATCCATCCGCCGAATATTGCTCCTAAAACTGCACCGAAATTTAGGACAAATAAGAACATTAATCCAGAACCAACCGATAATCCAGCCCCAGTCATTAAATTTGGCAGCCATGTATTTAGACCGTAAATCATCAGCAGGCACATGAAAAAAGAAATCCAAAACATGATTGTGCTGAAAGCGCGACCATTTTTAAATAATTTAACTACTGGTGCACCCGGCTCAGATCTAAATTGCTCAAATCCTTGATTTTCACTGCGTGTGTATAATGGCTCAATTCTTCTTAGAACTGAATCAATTTTACTTGGTTGGTTTTTAATTACTAAAAACCTTGGTGATTCTGGCAATGTTTTGTACATTATGGGCAACAACAATAGAGGCAGGACACCGACGAAAAATAGCGATCTCCATCCAAATTGTCCTATCATGACAATTGCAAGGCCTGCAGCCATCATTCCTCCAACAGAATAGCCACTAAACATAACGGAAACTAAAACACTTTTTAAAGACTTCGGGGAATATTCTGTCATCAATGCGACTGTATTTGGCATAATACCACCTAATCCTAACCCTGCGATAAACCGAAAGATACCAAATTCGAGCGGGCCAGTTGAGAAGCCAAGTAAAGCAGTAAACAAGCTGAAAATAGCAATACATGTTAACATCACACTTTTTCTGCCCATTTTATCGGCTAATGGACCAAAAATGACAGCGCCTAGCATCATTCCAAATAATGCTGCACTTCCTAATGTCCCTGCCTGTGTAGAAGTTAACGCCCATTCTTTCATAAGTACAGGAAGAACTGATCCATAAACAACGAGATCATAGCCATCAAATATCATGATAAAGGCACACCAAAATACTATAGATGCATGAAAGCGGTTAAACTTTGATTCATCAATAAGTCTTGCAAGATTAATAGAATTCATCTTTTACCTCCACATTTATTCTTTCTCTGAATCTGCATCTGGCGGCTAAAACTCATGATGTTAACGTTTGTAAATTATTTTCAGAAGAGATATCCCTCCTTTTTATTATATTCACAATCGGTAAACAAAATTATCCTCTTGTGAATAACAGTTTATTATATAAAAAGATCATTTGTAAAGTTCTTTTCTGAATATTCTTTAATTACGCTTTAAGGAAATATTCAAAAAATTTTCAAAAAAACACTTTACAAGATTTCCAACCCTCTGTTATCGTTTTAGTAACGAATAGTGAATCGAATTTACTAATCGTGAACAAAATAATTGATGAGGTGAGTTTTTATGAAAATAGGCTATTTTACACTGACTGACAACCCGATTGAATATGGTGATACTAGAAAAGACCCTAATCAAATGATTTTAGATTTAGCAGAACAAAGTATTTATGCGGAAGACTTAGGGTTCCATTCTCTTTGGGTACCAGAGCACCATTTCAGTGCATTAGGAGTCTTACCTTCTCCTTCTATGTTTCTTGGCCATGTAGCTGCAAAAACAAAACGTATCAAACTAGCACCTGCAACTGTATTACTTCCAGCAAGCCATCCAATCCGTATGGCAGAAGAATATGCATTATTGGACCTACTAAGTGATGGTCGAGCAATCTTCTCTGCTGGACGCGGTTATGATAAACGTGAATATGACGTTTTTGGAATTGACTTTAATAAAAGCCGTGAAATTTTCTTTGAAGGTTTAGATATTGTTCAAAAAGCTTGGAAACAAGGTACTCTTTCATATGAAGGTAATTATTTCTCTTTCCCTGAGATTGAATTAACTCCAAAACCTGTCCAAGATCACTTGCCAATTTATGTAGCCGCTTTCAGTAGACCTTCTATTGAAAAAGCTGCAGAAATGGGTGAAAACGTTATCTTCGCTCCTTTTGCAGCTAATATGGTTTTCGGAACGATGGAAAACGCTATCAATACATTTAACGACTTATCAAATCAACACGGCTTCTCAGATAAAAAAGCAAGCTGTTCTTACTTTATTAATGTAACTGAATCAGCTGAAGAAACAGAAAAAACAAAACAAAGAATGTTAAAATACTTTACTGGTTTAGTTCCTGCATTCCCAGATGATCCAACAAAGGCTCCACCACATATTCGATATTTTGCTGAAATTGTTGATAATCTTAAAAATATGACTACTGATAAATTAGGCGATAAGAGCATTATTGTTGGAGATGCAGAATATGTAACAGAAAAACTGAAGGAAATGGAAAGAGCTGGATTAGACGAAGTTATTTTATACTTTGACTTTGGAGGTCTTTCTCACCTTGAAACAATGAAGGCAATGGAACGTTTTGCAAAGAATGTTATGCCTCATTTCAATCAAGAAGAATCATTAGTTAAATATTAAGATTACGAGAGGTTTTCTCAAAAAGTCTGCTCTTTCAACAAACATCAATATTTAGTTATATTGGTTTTGAGGAACAGACGCTTGCTGAGACAACCTCTTTTTACTAAACAGAAAGAAGGTCCTCATATGAAAACAATGACAAAAAATATAACCTCTATTACTCCAGTACATCTTCCTGACCTGCATTTTATCCAATTTTGCGAGAAAGAATTTAATGTTAATAGAGGTATTTATAATACAATTGATACTTGGTTTTTTAATTATGGGATCAAAAACCTATTAGAGAGACGACAGACCATCATTTATTTTCTACAAAACCTTAATGAAATAAGAAAAAAAAATAACACAACTAAAATTAAATTTGGTAGCGGCGGGCTAACTTCTTCTCTTACTGAGTTTTGCCAAACTAATCATTTATAAGTGGTTGCTAATATAGTATTGGAAACTAATGGCCTATATCCTTTCTTCTTTACTTTTTCCGCTAGAGTCTTTACTTGCTATAATTAGTTTATTAGGTGGCTAAATCCTTTTTTAAAACTGTATAATGTTTAAGGAAGCCTACAGTAAAGAAATAATGGTAGTAATTTAATACATTCATTATTTTTCTAATTAAATGAACAAGGAGATACAACATGGACGGGGAAGAAGTAAAAAGCAAAGGTATACAATCCATTGAAGTTGGTATGGATATACTAAAGAAAATTGCTGAAAGAAACAAACCTCTATCAATTACAGAAATAGCGATAATATGTGATACTTCTAAAAGTAAACTACATCGTTATTTAACAAGTTTCGTTAAAACGGGGATTTTAGAGAAAGACCAAAATGGCAAATATATTCTTGGAACTGAATTAGTTATGCTCGGATTCAAAGCTTCACAAAAATTAAATATTATTGACATAGCTGCCCCACATCTAATTGATATAAAAGATACATTAAATGAGACTGCTGCACTTACAATTTGGGGAGAAAGCGGTCCTTTTTTTGTGAGCTGGGAAGAAGCAAATGGGCCAATTAATATAGGGATAAAAGTAGGATCTAGGGTGAGTGTTACTCAAAGTGCTTCTGGAAGAGTATTTGCGGCCTTTCTAAATAAAGAAGCAACTGAAGAGAAAATTAATAAAGAACTAAATAAATATCACCTTAGCCAAGATCAATTTCAAGAAGCAATTAGCTTCGTTAAAAAAAATGGGTATTCCTTTGTCAACAGTACAATTATTCAGGGGATTAGTGCAATCGCCTCTCCCATTTTCAATCGCTCGTCTAACTTGGTAGCAGTACTTACTGTAGTTGGACTTGAAAACTCTTTAGATACATCAGAACATTCCAAAGCAGTCCATATTTTAAAAGAAAAATCAGTCATGTTATCTAGACTGTTAGGATGGAATGGTGATTTATAATTTTTAATTGACCCTAAATATATAGTTACTTCTCTTTTAGGTGCTATATGTTGGGGTTTTTAGGTTTTTAACATATTCGATATGTAAATATATTCTAAAAATCTGTATCAAAACTCTTGAATTTTGGTATTTCAACAAGTATTTAACTTAACTTTTCCCTCATTTGTACAAAAATAAGTATCATTTTCGCTCAAATTCGCAGTAATCTTTCACCAACTACTCTGCATTGTTAGTTCACAAGAAAAGCTGCCAAAAAGGCAGATTGATCTTCCATTATCGCATAAGTTAGTTGAAAAGCTGCCGATTACTGAACTGCCCCGTAAATGTTAGACACTAAACTAACATTTACGGGGTGTTTTTATGGCGAAATTTACAACGGAAGATAAAATACAAATTACATTGAGATACGTTGAAGGAAATGAAAGTATTGAAAAAATTGCAGGAGAAGTAAAAGTTAGTCCTCCTATTTTAAGTGGATGGGTTAGGCTTTATGAACAACACGGTATAGAAGCATTTATTAAGTCCTATACAAATTATTCTGTGGAGTTTAAACTAAATGTACTCAATTATATGAACGAAACGGGTACATCTTCTTATGACACAGCTGCCATTTTCAATATTTCTTCACCAGGTATGATCCGAAATTGGCGAAAGGCTTTTGAAACTGGAGGAGTTGATGCCCTACAATTAATGAAAAAGGGGCCTTCATCCATGAAAAAAGTATCGAAATTAAACAAAGAACAACAACCACCCGTTGAAGGATCGATCGAAGCTCTACGAGCTGAAAATGAGCGTTTACGTATGGAGAATGCCTATTTAAAAAAGTTGAACGCTTTAGTTCTAGAACAGGAAAAATTACAAACAAAATCAAAGCGCAAGTAATTTTTGAACTAAAGCATGAGTTTGATGTAGTGGAACTAGTTAAAGTCGCAGACATTCCACGTAGTACGTATTATTACTGGGAAAAACGATTAAATTGTGAAGATAAATATGCAAAGGTAAAAGAAGCGATTGAAGCTATTTATCATGAACATAAAGGACGCTATGGTTACCGTCGTATCACCAAACAATTAGAAAGAATGAATATTCACCATGATCCAAAGACAATTAATCGTTTAATGAAAGCGATGGGCTTAAAATGTGAAGTGCGGATGAAAAAATTCCGTTCGTATCGCGGAACAGTAGGCAAAATCGCGCCGAATTTATTGAATCGTAATTTCCACGCAGACAACATGAATGAAAAATGGGTAACTGATGTTACAGAGTTTCATTTATTCGGGGAAAAACGTTATTTGTCGCCTGTTTTAGATTTATGTAATGGAGAAATAATTGCGTATAAAGTTATGAACCGTCCAGTTTATGCTCTTGTTGGAGATATGATAGAAGAAGCAGTAAAAAGGATACAACCTGATGATGAAATCGTCCTCCATTCAGATCAAGGCTGGCACTATCAAATGAGTAAATATCAAAATAAATTAAAAGCGCACGGTATACGACAAAGTATGTCCCGTAAGGGAAACTGTTTAGATAACGCAGTCATGGAAAATTTCTTTGGCTTATTAAAGTCTGAACTACTCTACTTACAAGAATTTGAGAGTATGGAACATTTCGAACGAGAATTAGAAGAATATATTTATTACTACAATCACAAACGAATAAAGGCAAAATTAAAAGACCTAAGCCCCGTTGAATACCGGACTCAGGTCTTGAAAGCAGCCTAACCTTTTTGTCTAACTTTATTGGGTCAGATCATACCCGGTTCATCTAGCTTTTCTACTTGCTATCGGCAACACCTTTTTATCCTTGTATGCCAGACTAATAGTTCGAACAACAGGTGGAGAAATTGCTTTCGTTACACGACCCCCTCCCTGTCAAAATAAGAATATATAAAATTTGAGGTTAAATTGCTATCCATTTTATTTATTCATGATAACACATTTTTCTATTGGAATTGATCCTAAATAGAAATACGAATATTTCTTGTTAGTTAGAAGGTACTTTGCAGTTGTATTTTTCATATAGAAAATCATTTAGGTGCTGATATATTTCAAGTTTGGCGTTAGTAGTTTTACTCCGATTCCCCTTTGTGTATGCACTTTTTCAACCGACTGCGCCATTTCAAAAGGAGAAAAATAGCTATCATACAACACAAGATGATTAAGAAAAACTTCAAAAAATGTTCTATCCAAGTAAAGACAAGCTGCCATTGATTACCGAACACATAACCGATCCCTATAAATATAGATACCCATAAGGCTGCCCCTGTATAGGAGTAAACTGCAAAGGTCCGATATGGAACAAGAATGATGCCCGCAAAGTAGCCGTTAAACTGTCTCACACCGGGCAAGAAGAAACCAAAAAGAAGCATTTTGTTCCCATATTTTTCATAAGTTTTTCTTGTTTTCTTCAAATATTCTGGTTTCAAAAACAGCCATTTACCGTATTTCTCGATTAGTGGCATGCCTATTTTTTTTCCGATCCAATATGTAATCGTTATACCTAGCACTGTTCCAGAATAAGCCGCAGCTAGAGCTGGTAGAAGATCGAGAACATTTTTGTAGGATAAATATCCGGTGTATGCAAGTGTCGAATTTCCAGGTGGTATCGGAAAAGCAATTAATTCAATGGGAAGACCGATCAACAACACTAAATATCCATATTGAGCAAACAAACGTTCAACGATTTCCATAAACTCTCCCTGTCTGCTTTTAATAATAGAGGATAGATGTATTATCCATATCTATTTGAGTCC